>JBAVVF010000057.1:0-4117 GCA_049697155.1 Anaerolineales bacterium | reverse complement strand
CCTCCCGGATGGCGCCTGAATAGCTCAGGGGAGCGAAGCTGTAGGCGATGAGGGCCAGCAGATAAGCCACCACTCCCAGGACCGCTGTCAGGATCAGAGGCAGGCGCGGGCCGTTCCAGGCGGCGGCAAACTGCTTCCAGCCGTAGCGGCGCAGGGTGTAGGTTGTGGTCAAAACTGGGACGAACATAAACATGGTCAGGGCATACGGGAGCGGCGGTCCGTGTTTGACGGCGGTTCCGTCGATCAACGTGTAAAGGGAAATGATGAGCGCAACGGCCAGGGCAACCAGCACCCCTTTGATGTGCAGCCGGCTGCCGCGATTCTGAATCAGACTGGTCGCGCCGATGATGATCATGCCGCACACGATCATGCCGACGCCCAGGATCCCGCCCAGACTGACTTTTTCGTGCAGGAACAGCACGGACCACAGCATCAGGAAGGCGGGCGCGGTCCCGCGGGCGATCGGATAGACGAGTGAAAATTCATGGTCGCTGTAGGCGTTCGAGAGCAGGACAAAGTACACCGCCTCCAACACCATGCTGATCGCAGCAAACAACCACATCGAACGCGGGGGCAAACCTGTGAAGAGCAGCAGAAAAAGTGCCAGGATGCCGCTGAGGATCACCTGCCAGCCCATGGCAATATATTTTTCCTGGGAGCTTTTCAGAAGCAGGTTCCAGAGGGCATGCAGGCAGGCGGCGATCAACAGCAGGAGGATGGCAGGGACGGGCATGGCTGGAATGAATTTACCATAAAGTTTGAAAGTCCGGTTTTTG
Organism: Anaerolineales bacterium; assembly: GCA_049697155.1. Taxonomy (GTDB): domain Bacteria; phylum Chloroflexota; class Anaerolineae; order Anaerolineales; family Villigracilaceae; genus Defluviilinea. Next base: position 3,341 of record JBAVVF010000057.1, on the reverse strand, counting down.
TTGAGAAAATGCAATAGAAAACCAATTGCAATTCGGCCGCTGCGTGCTATACTACGGGATATATTTACTTAAGGAGAATGGAATGAAAACCTTACGACCCTTGTTCTTTATTGTTTCCTTTTTGCTTCTTGTTGGGCTGGCCTGTGGTGGCGGTCCGACGCCGACGCAGCCCCCACCGACACAACCTGTGCAGGTTGAGCAGCCGACCGAGCCGCCTCCCACCGAGGTGGTGGTCACGGAAGCGCCGGTCACCGAGGCGCCGACCGAAGCTCTGGTTGCGGAGGACTTCTTCACGGAGGAATTTGACCAGGATCCGGGCTCCATGTGGGAAGCCACGATTATCGGACCAGGAGCAGACGACTTTGCGGATCAAGTAAAAACAGACTTTGGCAATAGCAAAATGCGGGTTGAACTGCCTGAAGATGATCTGTATTTTTACTACACCTATCTTGGCTACACTTATGAAGACGTGCGCCTGGATCTGCGGGCCGACAATCGAGGTGTCAATACAAACAATGTGAGTCTCATCTGTCGCCTGAGCGATGATGGCTGGTATGAGTGGAGTGTCGGAAGCGGCGGTGACTGGTACTTATATGCCCACACCGACAAATACAACCTGATCGGCAGCGGCGGAACCACGTATTTGAAGCAGGGCAAGGAAGTCAATGAGTATGCGCTGGCCTGCAATGGCAAGAAGATCTCCATGTTTATCAACGGTCAGGAGATCAAGCTGAGCCCGGTTACCGATAATAAGTATGGACTGCGGGATGGGGCGGTGGCTTTCAATATCTCGTCCCTGAACGTTACTCCCGTCATCGTGGAAGTGGACTGGTTTAAGATTAGCGAGCCGTAATTACAGTGAGAAGTAAGAAGTAAAAATGGACCTCCGAGTGTTTTCACCCGGAGGTCTTTGTTTACTGTCTCTGGTGGAATTAGTAAAGTGGAATCCTCGCCCCGTTGATCTTCGAGGCTTCGTCAGAAAAGAGATACATCATCGCAGCCACGATTTGATCGGGTGGGGTGCCGCTGCCTTTCTTCTCGACGTCGATGGCGCGCACCTGGATGATGTTGGCCGTGACACCCCTGTCTTTGAGCTCCGCCGCCAGGGTCAGGACCAGGTTTTCCTGGGCGGCTTTGGCAGCCGTGTACGGGCCGGCCTTGCCGGGAGGATTCGGCACGGTCGAAGCGGATACAACGATCACGCGCCCCCATCCGTTTTTGGCGAGCTGCGGCGCGAAGGATTGGAACAAATGGAATGTCGTCCAGACGTGCTGGGCGAGCATGAGGTCCAGGTCTTGCGTGCCGGCTTCGACAAGAGTCTTTCCGCCGACCCACCCGCCGACCAGATGGATCAGGGCGTGGACGCCGCCGAAGGTGGCAGCAATCGTCTCGACGGCAGCGCGGACCGCATTCCCGTCGCGCAGATCTACGACCGAGGCGAACAGGCGGTCGGCCGAGAGATGTAAATCGCGGGTCAGGGCATCCAGCTTGTCTTGATCGTTATCAAGCAGGATCAGTGAATGCCCGCGCCCGGCAAAGGCGTGCGCAGCTTTGTTTCCAAGCGCACCGGTCGCGCCGGTGATGACAACAGTTTTGCTCATTGAATCCCTCTGGCGGTCTACGCCCGGTTCTATAACAACGAGACACTTGGCCGGTTCAAACGTTCCCTGCCAGTCAGTTCGATCATGTGTCCGGATTTCGCGGCTTTTGTTTCCAGATAAAACCGGTTATGCTGGTTTGGCTCCATGATATGGGGAATACGATCATTCACTTTCACGCCGTAGCGCGTCAGTTGATCGATCTTCTTTGGATTGTTCGTCATGAGTTGGACCGATTCGATTTTGAGTGCCATCAGCATGTGGGCGGCGACGGCATAATCCCGCTCATCGTCTCGAAATCCCAGCGCCAGGTTCGCTTCGACCGTATCCAGTCCCTGGTCCTGCAAACTATAGGCCCGGATCTTGTTGACCAGCCCGATGCCGCGTCCCTCCTGGCGCAGATAAAGCACCACCCCCCTTTGCAGCTCGCTGATCTTTTTCAACGCGGCTTCCAGCTGGTCGCGGCAGTCACAGCGCAGCGAGCCCATCACATCCCCGGTCAGACATTCCGAATGCAGGCGGACCGGCACATCGGAAGCGCCGATCACATCCCCCCTGGTAATGGCAATATGTTCCTTGCCATCGCGATTGTTTTCAAAGGCCACGATATGGAATTGTCCAAAGCGGGTGGGTAATTCCGCCATCGCAGCCACGCGGACGTTCATCTCGTCCCTCCCCAATTCCTCATAAGGATGACCATCTTTCTGGTCGAGAAGTACATCAAATTTCTCATGCATCGTCGTTATCATAATTATCTACCTCGTAAAATGATATTTTAGTAAAACGCCGCCGTCCTCCCATTGTTCAACGCTAATCAGCTTTGCCGGGATCGCTTCGTTTCTCTCCAGTCCTGAGCCTGCCGCCAGGGTCGGAGCGGACGCGCCTCCGAAGATCAGCGGAGCCACATAGGCTGTGAGTTCATCCACCAGCCCGAGGCGCAGCAGCTCGAAATTGAGCGTGGCGCCTCCCTCCACCATCAGACGATTAACGCCCATTTCCTTCAAACTGGACAGGGCATTTTGCAGGTCTACCTTCTCTCCTCTGCTGAAATAGACATGTACATGCCGCTCTTCCAGCAGGGAAAGCTGCTCTTTAGATGTTCGACGTGTGGTAAATATTACGATCTCTGCCGGCCCCGTATTGAGAAAGTCCGAATTTGCCTTGAAGTTTGCCTGTGTCACCACTCCCACTTTGAGCGGGTTGGGTGGCAGCCCGCGCCCGACCCGTGCGGCCCGCAACGCTTCAGATTTTACTGTCAGTTTGGGGTCTTCGCCAAGCAGGGTTTTCCCGCCCACCATGATCGCGTCGGCGCCGGCCCGCAGCCGGTCGACGCGATCCTTGTCGCGCGGCGAGGAGATTGCGGCTCCCCGGCGTTCGAAAGTATCGATTTTGCCATCGGCAGTCATCGCGATATTGATGAATACAAATGGACGATTCATAATACAATTGTACATGCTTGCGTTATAAAAAGTGACAATCACTGTTTGAGTTTGCCGGGAATTTCACCACGGAGCACACAGTACTCTTCGAGTATGCTCCGCGAAGAGCACAGAGATTCTCCCTTTTTATTTTCTCCGTGAACTCAGTGGTCTCGGTGGTGAGAGAATGCCTGACCTTTTTCACAGGTGGAGTTTTGAGGAGACCTTATGCGCCAATCCATGCTAACCGATGAGCAGGCCCGGTTCCTGCGCGAGGAGAAGGAAGCCCTGGGGGAGATCCGGCTCGCGCTGGCAGACGTCGATC
>JBAVVF010000056.1:0-2023 GCA_049697155.1 Anaerolineales bacterium | reverse complement strand
GGAAAGACCAAAAACATCCGAAGTCGTCTGGCTTCGGATGTTTTTTATTGATTCCGCCAAAATCAAGTATCATCGTCTGAAAAACCAAAGGACTTACAAATGGAATCCGTTCTCCTGATCCTTCTTATCGGTTTGGCAGGCGGTGTGGCCGTGGGGCTGCAAAGCCCGATGGCAAGCATGATCACGCAGCGGCTGGGAATCTTCGAGAGCGTGTTTATCGTTCACATCGGCGGCGCGCTGCTGGCGCTCCTGCCGCTGTTGTTCTACGGCGGCGGGAAGCTCGCGCAGTGGCGCAGTGTGCCGTGGTACGTGCTCGGCGCGGGGGTGTTTGGTCTGATCGTCATTGGAGCGATCAGCTACATGATTCCGCGGGTGGGCGTCGCGGCCTCGATCACGACCATCGTGGCGGGACAGCTGCTGGTCGGGACGATCCTCGACCACTTTGGCCTGCTCGGCGCGACCGGGCGGACCCTCGACCCGACACGCGCGCTGGGGCTGGCGATCGTTTTAGTTGGAGTATGGGTGACAGTGAAATGATTTTTCACCACGAAGGGACTGGCCCGTCAGGAAAGTTACCCTTCAGGTGATTTATAAGCTCTTGCCGAATAGAATTCCCGCAGGAAACTGGAAGGCTTTGTGGTGAGCAATTGCGGCTCGCTGAACCCCGCCCGCGCGGCCAGAGAACGATAGGTCTCGAATGACAATGGATGCGGCACCCACAGGTTCCCCGCGTCCACGTTATATTCGACGAGCAGCAGCACGCCGCCGGGTTTGAGGAACGAGCGCACGTGACGCAGGATCGTTTCCCTGTCTTTGAAGTAATGCAGCGAATTGGCCATTACCACGCCATCAAGCGCAGGCAGCTCGAGGGGGCGCGTGAAATCCTGATTGACCAGTATCAGGCGATAGGCCGAGGAGAAGCGCTGACGATGCGCCGCTTCCAGTTTGCTCAGCGCGCGGCGGTCCTTATCCACGGCATAGATCGTCGCCTCGGGCCCGATCAGCTCGCGCAGGGCCAGCGTGAAGGCACCCGAGCCTGCGCCGAAATCCGCCCAGGTACCGCCCGGGGACAGGCTGGCAGGTCTCAACAGGTTGACGTGATCCGCGTGATCCATGGAAAGATATTATCATGAAAGCAATGATGCCACTTGCATATCTCCATCTTCAGCTGCGGCTGGAGTGTACGAAGAGATCACGATCACACAAGCAGCATAAAGAAACACACCCCGGAATTACCCGGGGTGTGTTTGTATATATTTGTTCCTGCTAGCGAACGATCACCGCATCCAAAGAGCCTTTGTTGATGGTGGCACTGACCGCGTTGAAGACCAGCCTAAGTGTGTGAGTACCTGCCGACAATGTGCCGGGGTAGTCCCAGCGCTGCTGATAGGTCGCGGCCGAAAGCTTTTGGGTCAGCGTACCGACCAGCACATCATCCACGTAGACATCCAGATTGGCATAAGTCACGCCACCCTTATAGATGATGCTGAACGATGTTCCTGTGAATGTAAATGTCACAAAGGAGCCGCTCGTGATGCTTTCCCTGTAGGAGCCAGCGTAGGCATTGTTCGTGGTCACGGTCTGCCAGGCAGTTGAGGAATAGACGAAGGCGGGATCTTTATCATCGAACGTTCCCGCTCCGGTTCCGCCGCCCGGTGTCGGGGTTGCAGAGACCGGGCTAGGCGTGGGAGTCGGCTGGCTGACAGTTGTAGGGGTCGGAGTTGGGGGCAGCGGCTGCGGGACCGAGCCAATGAGAGAGGCCAACACGTTCACGTAGGTGTTGCCCCACTTCTGCATGGGCTTGATATGGCTGTTCTCGGCAATTTCATTCCAGCTGATCAGGCCCCAGCCATCCGGATTGGAGGCCAGGTTGCCGTTCCAGACCGCCCGCAGGGTTTCGCCGTTCTTGCGCGGGATGCAGTTCCCACTGCCATTGCCCGCCACGACAGATGCCGATGGCTGTAACGCGGTCTCCAAATATGCAGGCAATCAACTCATCGATGTGCCGGCGAAGTTGGTCAGC
>JBAVVF010000055.1:0-4588 GCA_049697155.1 Anaerolineales bacterium | reverse complement strand
CCCGATCTGGGGCCTGAGCGTCCAGAATGAGCTGGAAGCGAACCAGAGCTGGGAATCCTGTCTGTATTCGCCGGAGGAAGAGCGCGACTTCGTGCGCGACCATCTCGGACCGGCATTACAGCGCGAGGTCCTGAGCGGACTCAAGCTGCTCGTGTTCGACCACAACCGCGATCACATGCTCGATCATGCCAGCGTGATCTATTCTGACACGGCTGCGGCCCAATACGTCTGGGGCACGGCCTTCCACTGGTATGTAGGCGACTGGTTCGACAACGTTCAGAGATTGCACGATGCCTATCCCGAAAAGCAGCTTCTCTTCACCGAAGGCTGTCAGGAGGGCGGACCCCATCTGGGAGAGTGGGGCCTGGGCGAACGCTATGCCCGGTCGATGATCAACGACCTGAACCGCTGGACCGCCGGCTGGATCGACTGGAATATGGTGCTGGATGAGATGGGCGGACCCAATCACGTCGGGAATTACTGCAGCGCACCGGTCATGATCGATACCAAGTCCTGCGAGATCCTCTATCAAAGCTCCTACTACTACATCGGCCATTTCTCCCGTTACATTCGTCCAGGCGCCAGGCGGATCTCCTGTGCTTGCGATTCCGAGGCGCTGGAAACGACTGCGTTCCTCAACCCCGATGGCCGGATCGCGGTCGTCATCCTCAACCGGACGTCGCAGCCCGTTTCTTTTGCTTTGCAATTCGATGGGCTCTCCGGTGTGATGGAGAGCCAGCCTCATTCCATCGCGACCCTTTTGCTTTCCTGAGAAACATACGATCCCGACCGAAGGGTCCGGATCGAGTCCAGTTTTGCGGAGCCCTATGCCCTCGACCAATCAACGACCCAGCGAATCCGAGACCATCTTTTTTGATAATTTCACCTCCAATGCCCTGGACCGTTCCAGATGGAATGTGGAAACTACCGGTCCCGTCTACAACGACGAGCAGCAGGCCTATATCGATTCGGCGGAAACTCTTTACATGGATGTAGATGGGGAAGCCAATGGCGTGCTGGTGATCCACCCGCGTTACTGCCCGGGCTTCGTCACCCCGGAGGGAAAGGCCTTCGACTTTACATCCGCGCGGATCACCACGCAGGGCAAGGTCGAGTTTAGGTATGGGACGGTCGCGGCCCGCATGAAGCTTCCGGCCGGGGCAGGTTTATGGCCGGCGTTCTGGGCGATGGGGTCCGACAAGCCCTGGCCGCAGAATGGCGAGATCGACATCATGGAAAACGTCGGCGACCCGAGCTGGACCAACGTAGCCATGCACGGACCGGGATACTCCGGCGATACACCCCTTGTCAAGCGAAAGTCCCTGCCGCCCGAGAACGATGTCACAGCCTGGCACGTGTATTCGGTGGAGTGGAAGCCGGACAGCCTGTCCTTCAAAACCGACGGGGAGCTAACCTATCACGTGACGCGCGCCATGGTCGAGAAATATGGACCCTGGACCTATGACAATCACAAGTTCATCCTTCTGAATTGCGCGCTGGGCGGCGGGTATCCGGTCGCGGTCAACGGCATCAAATCCCCATATCTGGGGCTGGCAGAGTCAACCGCTCAATCGATCAGGGCTGGGCGCGCCAGGGTGCTGGTCGATTGGGTGCGGGTGACGAGGGCGGAGAATTAGGTTTGGCAGATATGACTCAAGGCTGGGAGTTCATCGACTCACAGGGCACGTTCAGGCTGCCGGACCCGCATCGCAACAGCTACCTTTACTTTCCATTGGTGAATGAAGCCGGGATGATGTCCGCGGTGACGCCTGTGCTCAACGGTGACGCCAAGACCGGCCAGAACACCTTCCTGCTGCTGCCCGCGTCCGTGGAGGACCTGCACAACAGCCGATCCACGCGTAATTTCTGGCTGCGGATCGATGAGACTCAAGTCTGGTCGGCGACCGGCAGCAGTGCGGAACAGACGACCCGCAGCCTGTCTCCGTCCGACGATGAAGTGACCCTGACGGCGGGCTTTCTCTGGCATACCCTCGCACGCAAACATCCCAGCCTGCCTTTGTCGGCAGAGGTGACGAACTTTGTACCGACCGGGAACGACTGCGTGGAGCTGATGCGCGTCACCCTGAGGAATACCGGCGATCGATCTCTGCGGCTGACGCCCACCGCGGCCATCCCCATTTACGGGCGCTCCGCCGATAACCTGCGCGACCATCGGCACGTCACGTCGCTGCTCCACCGCACGAATTGCCATCGCAAAGGCGTGCTCGTCCGCCCGACGCTTTCGTTCGATGAGCGCGGGCACACGCTGAACCAGGTCACGTATGCGGTACTGGGCATGGAGTCGGATGGCACGGCCCCGCTGGGCTTCTTCGCGGATGTCGAATCCTTCGTCGGTGAGGGCGGCACGCTCGACTGGCCCGAGGCGGTGGTGGCCAACAAGATGGCCACCCAAGTCGCGGGGGGGATGATCGAAGGGTACGAGTCCCTCGGGGGAATCCGCTTCCGGGACGTCGAGCTGCGGCCGGGCGCGGAAAAATCCTACATCCTGATCCTGGGGATCCTGCACGATGGGGAAAGCCCCGAGGCCTTGCTGAAGCGCTTCGGCTCCGGACTGAGCTTCAGCGAGGAACTGCAGCGCACAAAATCGTTCTGGTGCGACAAGGTTTCGACGCTCATCTTCGAAACGAACGACAGGCAGTTTGACGGTTGGCTGCGCTGGGTGACGCTCCAGCCTACCCTGCGGCGCCTGATGGGCAACTCCTTCCTGCCGTACCACGACTACGGGCGCGGCGGGCGCGGCTGGCGCGACCTCTGGCAGGATATCCTGGCGCTGCTTATCACGGAACGGACCGACGTCAGCGAGATGCTGCTGGGCAATTTTGCCGGCGTGCGCGCTGACGGCTCGAACGCCACCATCATCGGATCCAGGCCCGGCGAGTTAAAGGCCGACCGCAACAACATTCCGCGGGTCTGGATGGATCACGGCACCTGGCCGCTGCTGACGACCAAACTATACATCGATCAGACCGGCGACCTGAAGTTCCTGCTGCGCAAGCAGACCTACTTCAAGGATCAGTTCGCCCACCGCTGCCACTTGATCGACGTGAACTGGAAGCCGGAAGACGGCACGCAGCTCAAGACCAAACAGGGCAAGGTCCATCAGGGTACGGTGCTGGAGCATCTCCTGGTCCAGCACCTGACGGCGTTCTTCAACGTCGGTGAGCACAACCTCCTGCTGCTCGAAGGCGCCGACTGGAACGACGCGCTGGACATGGCCCGGACGCGCGGCGAGAGCGTGGCCTTCTCGGCGCTGTATGCCGGCAACCTGCAAACCCTGGCGGAACTGTGCCGGGCGCTGGCGAATACCGGCACGCGCGAGCTATCCCTGGCCGCCGAGCTGGGGCTTTTGCTCGAGTGCACCGGTGAACAGGTGGACTTTGACTCGGTCACGGAAAAGCGCGAATACTTGCGACAGTATTTCGACGCGACCTCCCATTCCCTCTCCGGCGAGAGAACCCGTGTCCTGCTCACAGACCTGGCGGATGACCTGCTGCGAAAAGCTGGCTGGCTGAGACAGCACATCTGCAGCAGCGAGTGGATCCGGAACGGCGAAGAGATCGGCTGGTTCAACGGCTATTACGATAACGACGGCCAGCCTGTGGAAGGTGTGCGCGCCAACGGCCTGCGCATGACACTCACCGGCCAGGTCTTCACCCTGATGTGCGGCACCGCCACGGACGAGCAGGCCGGGGCGATCGTCCGGGCCGTGGACAAATACCTTTACGATGACATCATGGGCGGCTATCGTCTGAATACCAATTTCGGCGGGTTAATGCTCAACTTGGGGCGCGCGTTTGGGTTTGCGTATGGCCACAAGGAGAACGGGGCCATGTTCAGCCATATGTCGGTCATGTACGCCAATGCCCTGTACAAGCGCGGACTGGTCAAAGAGGGCTGGAAGGTGCTCGAGGGCATCTACTGCCAGAGTCGTAACTTCGAGCGCAGCCGCATGTACCCTGGCATCCCGGAATACTTCAGCGAACGCGGGCGCGGCATGTACACCTACCTGACGGGTTCCGCTTCCTGGTATCTGCTGACCATGCTGACCGAGGTCTACGGTGTCAAAGGGGAGCTGGGGGATCTGCTCATCGAGCCGAAGCTGACGGCCTGCCAGTTCGACGCGGAGGCAAGGACGAAGGTCCACACATTGTTCGCGGGGAGACCCATCGAAGTGGTCTTCGAGAATCCGGAGCGGCTGGACTACGGGCAATACTGTGTCGGTGAAGTCACACTGAACGGCAGGCAAATCACGTCAGATGGCGGTTCCGGCCGGGCCGTCATCCAGCGTTCGGCGCTGGCCGCCGCGCGGGAGCAGGTTTCCATTACGGTGAAGTTAGCGGGGAAGCAGCAGGAATAGTACACGTTAGCTCGAAATCTTCCATTACACCTCCAGCACCGTCATTGCGAGCCTTCGGGAAGCAATCTCACGCTCCATATTCATAGAGTGTGTATGCAAAATCGCCAATTCTTTCAGCCATGCTCCCAGCGCCGTCCCCGGCGCTGGAAAACCTCGAGAATCGCCGCCGGTCCCGCGAGTACGCGGGATCTTCGAGACGGCGGCGGGAGC
>JBAVVF010000054.1:0-6258 GCA_049697155.1 Anaerolineales bacterium | reverse complement strand
AAGGGGGTAAGGGTCGGGGTGGAGATATCGGCCGGGGCAGGCGTGATGGTGTCGGGCGGGGCGTCGACAGGTACCGGGGTGGCCGGAACAATCTCCGTTGTCGGGCTGACCTCAGACGGTGGCGGCGCTGTCGCTGTGAGTAGATCGGGATTGACAACGTTCGCCGGACGCGTGAGAGCAAACACAGCCCCCGCCACTGCCAGACTGAATACAACACTCAATGTAATAGTCAGAGAAAAAGATCGTTTTTTGGGCGTGGAAGGCGGCAGGGTCCCTGCGGCCGATTTGACATTCAGCGCTTCCAGAAGCTCATCGAAGTTCTCGCGATATTTGTTCCCGCGAAAATCGATGTAATTCAGGTTGAGATAGTTCATCGGCAGTTCGCAGGTCCGGTACATCAGGGGGATGATCGGCCGGGCACGGTCGCTGGCAAACAGGAATTCGCGTTCCACCCACTCCGACTCGACGGAATCCGGCGACAGTACCACCACGATATATTGACTGTTTTTGATGGCAGTTTCTATCTCCCGCCTCCAATGCGCCCCGCCGGCCAGCCCGGACAGGTCATACCAGACCTCGAAGCCGGACTTCTTAAGATCCCCGGCCAACTTTTCGACAAATTCGAGATCTTTACGCGAGTATGAGAGAAAGACTTGTGGCATGGTTACCTCCCGGCTGAGATGTACGTTATTAAAGATTATATAACAAAGCATCCTTCCATTTCTACTGGTATCCTTCCTGTATCAGGGCTTTCTCAAAGCAATGTCAGACAAAATGCTTTCCCCTCAAAAAGCAAAAAGAGCTTTGCGATCTTCGCGCGCTTCGCGGTGAAAGGGATCACTTGCCCATCTTTAAGAAAGCCCTGCTTCTTGTGTTTCGGTAAGAGGAGAGCACGCCAAAGCGGAACCCAGGCGGGTTATCTCAAATTTGTATAAGCAGATTTAGCATGTTTTCTTGGTAGACAGGCAATTTCGTTAGGTCTACACGCAGTTTTTCATGACAATCACATTACAACTGACGTTTTTGATAGGTGGCAGTACTCCAGTACTTCCCATGCTATACTGCCAATAACAGAGGAGAAATTATGATCGACCCGATTCAACTTCCGATCCTTATGAAAGCGATCGATTTCGTGTTTGAAGAGGGGCGCAAAGTTCTGGAAGAGCGCCGTCAGCGAAGAAAGGCGCAGGAAACTCCCCCTCAGGCAGAAATCGCAGCACCGGCACCCGAAACCACTGCCCTTGAAAAGCAACAGAAAGAGGTGATCAAGCAGAGCCTGCTTGCCTCGAAAATCGATGAAATCCTGTGGAAAAACCACGAAATGGAAGTCGAACACCTGGTCCGGCTTCTGGAAACCTATTCCCGTAACTATCAACTGGCCAGGGAGCAATATGCAAAATGGGGAAGCGCGCTGGTCCCGCCGATCATTGTCAGTAACATGACGGAGGCGGAAAACTCCCTGCTTGAAACCATCAAGCAGCTCGAGACCGTCCTGTCGAAGGTCTATGAGAAAGAGATCCAGCCTGCCAAATAAAGACAAGGGATGACATGGACAAGGAAGAAGTATCACATCTGGAGACGATGATTGCGCTCCATAAGAAAAATCTCTATATCCTCGAGGAGATGCTGGCGAAATACGGGGCAGATCAACCCCTGCACCTGGTCAACAGCGTGACGATGGAAAGGGAGGCCATTGCCCGGTACACCAAACAGATCAAGAATCTCACTGTCGACGCCAGGGAACAGGAAAAAACAAGCACACTTGCAAGACTGCCCAGACGACCCTACTTCGTGGGGAGAGACGAGGAGCTCAAGACGATTCTTGGGTCCCTGCAGCCGAACAGCCGGACGTTCATCATCGGGATCGAGGGGGTCGGCGGGATCGGCAAAACCGCGCTGGCGATCGAAGTCAGCCATCGCTGCATCGAAAGCGATCTCTTCGAAGCCGTGATTTGGATCTCCGCCCAGGAATCGATCCTCACCCTGCATAGCATCGAACCGGTCATCCCCGAAGCCAAGACCCTGGCCGACATCCTGATTACGATTGGAACGAATCTGGGGAACCCGACCATCGGCAATTTGTCCATCCAGGAGCAAATCAGGCGGGCCTACAATCTGCTTGCCCGCCAGATGACGCTCCTGATTCTCGACAACTTCGAATCGCTGTCAAAGAATGAACAGCGGGACATCGTTGACTTTCTCCGCAAATCGCCCATGACGCTTAAAGTCATTATTACTTCCCGGGAAAGAGTCTCGGAAGGACAGGTGATCCGACTGCCCGGGCTGTCGTTCGAGGAAAGCAACGCCCTGCTGGAATGGGATGCCCAGCAGAAAAACATCCATCTCACGAAGGACCAGAGCAATTACCTGGTTAACTTCACGGGCGGGCTGCCCCTGGCCCTCCTCTGGGTACACGGACAGATCGCCGTGCTCGGACAGTCTGTGGCCCACGTTCTGGATAAACTCAGCCTGGATGCAGACATCCCCATTCTGCAATACTGCTTCAATCACAGCTGGAATTTGCTCGGTGCATCGGATGCGAAGAAACTGTTGTTCATCCTGGCACTTCAGCCTGATCCGGTTTCGAGAGACGCACTCCAGGAAATTGCCGGCATCCTGACCCACGAGCACCTGGCGGTCGAGATCGGTCACCTGTTACAGTTATCCCTCGTCGAGCATGACCATAACAAGGATTACTTCAGGATTTTACCGCTGACGAGAAGGTTCGTACGGACACAGTTTGGGAGCGACCGCAAATTCATCAAACAGGCCGAGCTAAAGATCGCCCAGTATTATGTCAAGCTTCTTGCCCAAAAAAGCAGCTTCAAGGAATGGCGCGGGTATGACGATCTTTTGCAGGATCGCAACAATATTTTGAGCGCCGCGCAATGGTGCTATAAATCGCTGCAAAAGAAACAAAGCCGATCCGTTTCCCTGACGAAGCAAACCCGGAATATCGCCGAGATGCTGATACACATTGGGACCCAGTTAGGCAGTGTCTTATGGCAGCGTGCTTACTGGTATGACCGCATGACCCTGGCCCACGCCGCTTTGAATGCCGCCAAGCTGGTCTCGGACTGGAAATCCGTCAGTACCTTCGCCCGGAACATCTCGTGGATCTACTTCTACCAGGGAGATTACCTGAGAGCGTTGCACTGGGCCGAGGAATCGCTGTCAGCCACGACACAGACCGAAGACGAACTGCTCATTGCCGCGGCCAAGCGGTCGCTCGGAACCGTTGAATTCCATCTGGGCAATTTTGACCGTTCCGAAGCCCTTCTAATGGATGTGCTGAAAATCAGCGAAAAATTTGTCAGCGATGACTATGGCATCTACAGCAAAGGCTTTGCACAATACGGGCTGGGTGAACTCGAATATGAACGCGGCAACATCCAAGCTGCCAAGGAATGGTATCAAAAAGCTCTGGATACCTGGCAGGATCCGGTTCGCAAAGACCCGGTTCGACATGTCAGCTACGCATTGAACGGGCTGGGATTCGTCGCATTAAAAGAAAAGCGATACGAAGATGCAAGATGCTCTTTCACCGAGGGCATTCGCTCCGCCGAGGAATTTGGAAGGGTGGATGAACTCGCCAAAGGCCAGCTGGGATTGGCTTCCGTCTGCCTGGAAACGGACAAGGATTTAAAAACGGCCCTGGTTCTGGTTAACGAGTCGATCGAGAGCTTTCAGCAGCAGGGGATGCAATACCAGATCGAAAAGGGGCTGGCACTACGCGAAAGCATCCTGAAAGCAGTCTCGCAGGCGTCAACCCGACCTAAGAATGGATCTTGAGCACGAAAGTTTCCTCCTGGTCTTTAAAAAGCTGGACGATCAGTTCCAGGCCTTACCCATTTCTGACACTCAAATACAACATCTGCGGGCAAGTCTGTTAGAGATTCGGAAAACGGCCGAAAACCTGGCGCTCTACGATCCCCTCACCCATGCCCTTAATACCCGGGGAAGAAGGTGGCGGGTACGGGACGAACAGGTCAAAGGAATGGGGAAGATCGATATTTACGATCTACGGCAGGCAAATAAAGTATATGGTGTGCCGGTGGTGGATTCCGAACTGCACAAACTGGCATACCAGCTCATGGCGATCTTTACCGTGGATAACGGTGACTTTGTGTGCAGGTCGCCAGGCAGTGATGAGTTCAGGATCCTGTCGACGTCGAAGCCTCCTCAGGAAATCAGATTTCTCTTAACAAGACCCTACCTCGATCAGGAAACGGATTTCCTGATCACCTGGGATTTTGGAACGGGCCGCACAGAAACGGAGGCAGAGAACAACCTGCAAAAGCAGCGAAAACTCTTCCGGCCGGTGGTGATCCGCCAAACCATTTTGGAAAGCCACTCTGAAATTCCCCGGCTCATGGAACAAAATAGCGACTGCCAAAGTTGGAATGAGTTTAATATGCCCTACAAAAAACTGGCAGATACAATTCATGCGTTAGGGTTGCTTGTCCCACTGGAACAGGAAACGGTCGGGCAGATCGAGGATGTTCAAAACGTAGTGGCAACCATCGTGACCCGGGAAGCCCTGACAGGCGCGTTCAATACCCTCGGAGCGAAATGGTTCCTCGGCAAGGCAGTCATCCGAAGCCTGGCGCTCACCGATATGCTCGATATGCATGAAGGGAATGCCCGTTATGGCAGTGCTGCAATCGATCAGGATCTCAAACGTTTTGCCAACATGCTTCTGGCGAGTTTTCCCGTCCGGGAGGGCTTTTTACTGGTTCGGTCCGAACGCGCAGGCGATGAGTTCAAGATTTTGTCCACAAAAGCCGGTGTCAGTGAACTGGGAGAAAAAATCAGCGCAGTCTGGCGAAATGACGAGAAACACGGGCTGCTTACCTGGAATTATGGCGTGGGAAAAAATGACTTCGAAGCCCATGTTGATCTGTACAGGAACAGAATTAAAGACATAGAAAGCATGGAAGCCTCTATTTCAAAGCGCAACTCGACGTTTATCATCGTCAGACCGGAAAGTGAGGACTATTCCAGTCTATTTAGGTTTTCGGAAGAGACCGCCCGGGTCGTGGACGGGATACCGATCATGGACCTGCATCTAACTGTCCAGGCAATTTATAACGTCGAGGATTTCGAGACCCTGAGAAAGCGCATGGAGACATATTGCCTGAGCTTACGTGCCTTTGAGATCAGGGTCAAACATGTTGCCAGGATGAATATCAACAATCAACAGGGGCGGTTATGGCTGCTGGCAGAAAAAACGCCGGAACTCGAAAAACTCTATAACGATCTTAGCCAGATCGCCCAGGAGTTGGGCTGCTCGAGTTATCCCTATAAATCCAAAGATTGGCTGCCGCACCTGAAGATCGTCAAACTGCCGGAAGATACCTCGACCAAGATCAAGGATCCGACCTTCCAGGCCAGCAGCAAGCTCGCTTTTACGGCAAGAGCCTTCGAATGGACGGTCCAGAAGGCCCCGGAGCGCTGGGAGTTCCTGCACCAATTCCCGTTCCGACGATAATCCAGATTTTTCGGAGCTTCCCACCCCACTTCACAGGAATAAAGCAAAGTTTATGGCAACCATCCTTGTTGTAGACGCCAGTCCGGTCGACCGCCGGTCATATACCACCCTGCTGGGCAATTTTGGATACCGCTTGCTGGAAGCTGGCGACGGTGCCGCGGCCCTGGAAATCGCACGCGTGGAATTACCCGATTTAGTAATTACCGACATCCTCATGCCCCATATGGATGGATTTACCCTTGTGCGCCGTTTGCGGGCCGAGCCACTCCTGGCTGGCGTACCAGTGATCTTTCAGACAATGAATTATTTTGAGCCAGAAATACAGCGACTGGCCCGGGCCAGCGGCGTTAATCACATTCTGGCGAAGCCGGCCGACCCCCAGGAAGTCTTACGTGCAATTAATGAAACTCTCAAGCAGCCGATCAAAGCCAGGAAACTGCCTCAAACCGGGAAACTTCAGCGTGAACACCTTCAGTTGCTGGCCGACAAGCTTTACGAAAAGGTCTCGGAACTGGAAGAAGCGAATGACCGTCTGCATAACCTCTCGTTGACGGATGAATTGACAGGACTAAACAACCGCCGCGGCTTCATGATCCTGGCGACCGCGCTCTTGAAGTTTGCCCGACGGGCCGGACAGCCCTTGTGCCTGCTGTACATCGATTTGGATTCCCTGAAATCCATGAACGACCAGTTCGGGCATGCCGCTGGGGACGCCGCCATCCTCAGTTTTGCCCGCATTCTCACCGAAACGTTCCGCGATTCAGATG
>JBAVVF010000053.1:0-6648 GCA_049697155.1 Anaerolineales bacterium | reverse complement strand
ATTGCAGGGTTTTCGAGTATCCTTGGCTCAACGCATCCAAACATTCAACCCAGAGGGGACCATGCCCCGCCAACTCTCCGAAGACCTCACACGCAAGGAAATGATCGATCCGCAGCTGGAAAAAGCGGGTTGGTATCTCCGAGACCATTCCAGGGTGAAAATCGAGATCCCTGTGGATGGCTATGATGCGGAGCCATGGAATGGGGTTTCTGACTACTGTCTCTACCGCGACAATGGGGAAGTGTTGGCGGTCGTCGAAGCCAAGAAGACATCTGTGGATGTCCGTCTGGCGGAGGCGCAGCTCACTCATTATGTGACCGAAATTGAAAAGCACCAGTCCTTCCGTCCGTTTGGATTTCTGGCAAATGGATATGTAATCTATTTTGCCGATGTCGGTGTTTCAGCAAAGCGTGAAGTGTTTGGGTTCTTCACACGTGAAGATCTGGAAAACCTGTTGTACATCCGTCAAAATGGATGCCCCCTGAGCCAAACCGAAATCAACAACACGATTGTCGACCGTGCCTACCAGCATGAAGCCATTCGCAGAGTAGGGGAAGCCTTCGAACAGGGAAAGCGTAATGCCCTGATCGTGATGGCCACAGGGACAGGCAAGACGCGCACGACGATGGGGTTGATCGATGTATTCATGCGTTCCAACCAGGCGCGGCGTATATTGTTTGTGGCGGACCGTGATGCGTTGGTGGATCAGGCGAAGGAAGATGGTTTTGAGAAGTTTCTGCCCCAGGAGCCTTGTACCCGCCTGCGGACGTATGATCTCGATACCACCAAACGCCTGTACGCGGTGACGCTCCAGACTCTGAGCAACATCTTCGAGCAGTTCTCGCCTGCCTTCTTTGACCTGATTGTCTTCGATGAAGTCCACCGCTCGATTTTCAACAAGTTCAATGAAGTTCTGGAGTATTTCGACGGCAGGCAAATCGGATTGACTGCCACGCCTGCCAATTACATCAATCGCGACACCTTCCTGGCCTTCGATTGCACGGATGGCAAGCCAACCTATCTCTACACATACGAGCAAGCCGTTGAAGACCGGTATCTTGTGGATTATGAGCTTTATGCGGCGCGGACAAAGTTCCAGCGGCAGGGCATTCACGGCGTGGATTTGACCGAGGAAGAGCGCAACGCCCTGATCGAAAAGGGACTCGACCCCGACGATATCAACTACGAAGGCACCGAATTGGAAAGGGAAGTCAGCAATCGCGACACCCTGCGCAAACAGTGGGAAGAGATTTGGGACGTGTGCAGGAAAGACTCTTCGGGGCAGCTGCCCGGGAAGACCATCATCTTTGCCATGACCCAGCCGCACGCTTTGCGACTGCAAGCCGCCTTCGATGAGATGTACCCGCAATTCCCCGATCTGGCAAAGGTCATCACGCACAAATCGGAGTATCGTGGAACCCTGGTTGAAAAATTCAAGAAGAAAGACTTCCCGCGCATTGCCATTTCCGTGGACATGCTCGATACGGGCATTGACGTTCCCGAAGCCATCACTCTCGTATTCATGAAGCCTGTGCAATCGCCGATCAAGTTACAGCAGATGATCGGGCGCGGGACGCGGGTCCAGGCGGCGTGTCGCCACTTGGAATGGCTGCCGAACTTCGAGAAGAAGGGTTTTCTCATCATTGATTTTTGGGAGAACAACTTCAGCAGGGATGCGAAGGAAGTGGTCGACCAGTCCACGCCTGTGCTGGTCACGATCTTCAATGCGCGCTTGCGCCTGCTGGAGACGTATCTCAAGGACCAGAAAGATCCCGATTGTAAGGCAGTGATCGCAGACCTGCGTGAGCAGATCCAGCAAATCCCGACCGACTCATTTACCATCCGCAAGCACATGCCGGAGATCGAAGAAGCATGGACGGATGCATTCTGGGAGTATTTGATCCCGACCAAGATCGAATTCCTGAGATTGAAAGTTGCTCCGCACCTGCGGCTCGTGTCTGGCGTGGATGTCGCTGCTGCGACCTTCATCAGCAAAGTGGAGCGCTTGAAGCTGCTCAAGCATACCGGAAAAGACACTACGCAGGCGATGCAATCCATCGCGGAAGATGCGGCCGTCCTGCCTGATTTCGTAGTCAATGATCCGAAGATCAAGCCGCACGTGCAGAAGTGTATTCCCGAAGAATTAAAGGATGCCAGCCTGAGCGACTTATCGAAGCTGCGCGATATGCTTGCGCCGCAGATGAAATATAAACGGCGGCTGGATACCTTCCTTGAACTTGATCTTGTGGATTCCATCGCCATCAGCGGCTATATCATACTCACCAGGAGCGGAGAGAAAATGTACGTGGCGGAATACCGCCGACTGGTGGAAAAGCGCATTTTGGAGCTCGTTGCCAATCATCCAACCATCAGAGCCATTCAGCAGGGACAGAAGATCGACGACTGGCAGCTGCTCGAACTGGAGCGCACGCTGACCAAAGAGCTCGGCGAAGGCGATCTGGAAGTGACACCTGAGAACTTGAAGAAGGTCTTTGCTCACACAACCGATAGTTTCCTCGGATTGGTGCGGCAGGTGCTTGATATGACATATCTGCCTGATTACAAGGATTTGGTAGCGCGGCAGTTTGAGACCTATGTGACACAGCACAACTACAACGCCGACCAGATCCGCTTTCTGCGCGCCGTGCAAAGTGTGTTCCTGCAAAAGCGTCATCTCGAAACCGCCGATCTGTACGAGCCGCCGCTGGATATGTTTGGAGCGGATGCAGTGGAGCGGTGGTTTACGGAGAAGGAAGTTCGGGAAGTGGTTGAATTTGCAAATCGAATGGCGGTATAACCATGCCGTACAATTCCGACATTCATCATCGCCGTTCGATTCGTTTGATGGTTGTGTGGCAACGGAATTATTTCGAACATGTCATCCGCAATGATGCGGATTTGAAACGAATTCGGGATTACATAACCAACAACCCGTTAAAATGGGCGGATGAGGATTTATATGGATGATACCAATCGTACGGAAATACCCATGAGGAATTTATTTTGTTAACCGACCCGAAACTCCGCCACAAGTAGATGCCCTCTGAAGCAAATTTTGCACAGGAGACTTGTTATTCCATGCCACTTTCAACGAACCATGACACTACCGGATCGGCAGTCGAGTATACCCATGCGCTGGATGAATTTCATCAACTCCATGCCGAATGGCTGGAAACCCGATCTGCGATTGCTCGCTTCGATCAGATCATCATCGATTTGCGGAAATATGGATTTAGCCTGATCACGTTCCTGATCACAGCCAGCAACATTGCCTCGACGATTTCTCCCTCGCTTACCCCCTTTTCGGTAATTATCGGTCCCTTTGCCATCATGATTTTAGTTTGTGGACTGTTTCTGGCAGATCGTTATCACGAAGTATTGTTACTGGCTTGTATATTGCGATCCAGACAATTGGAGGATGCAAGCGATGAGCTTCTTAGCACATCCCTGGAAAACACTGTATTTAATCGCTTGAACTTAACAACGTTTCTTGAGGACAAAGTACAAAAGGCACGCGCCAGGAAGTTTTCACTTACTCTTTATATTCTTTTTCTCGTGGGAAGTTTTTCCCTGGGTTTCGTTAGTCTTTTAAATGTGATCCATTACAATGATCTTTCCTTTATCCAGGGAGGCTTGATCCCAACTGTCATATTGATATTGCTTTTGGGTATGTCCTATGTTTTCTTGCGGATGATCGATCGTAATATGAAAGAAATGATGAGTGATTTACAGAACGATATTATGATCGATAATCGTATTATTATTCGGGTCCTGTTCCCAAGCAATGATGTTTCTGCTGCTATTCAAAAGCTAGCCATGCAGATCGAAACAGCCTATGACAATCAGAAATTCCTGATGGTCACTGTAGGCAGAGGTGGACTCCATTTTGCCCACCTTTTGCTGCAAGAGTTAAGACGGCACAAGGTAAAGACTTTTGAAGCAATTACGGTTTTTACAGAACGAGTGAAGAAGGAAAATGGCGAGTCGGCAATTCGAATAATCGATCCGCCCTCAGATTATGAACTGGAAGATCGCGAGGTGCTCATTGTTGATGATCTGGTTTCCAGCGGCCGGACACTGGAACACCTTACAAAACAGTTTCATAAAGCTGGGGCCAGAGTCCGTTCCTGTATTTTGATCAATGCTCAGAACCGTCATAAAGTAAGGGTTCATATTGATTTCTGTGGACTCACTGTTACAGCCCGGGATAAGGATAGTTATGTTGGATGTGGTCTGGATATTTACGGTGAATGCAGAGAGCTGCCTTATATAGGTGTTGTTCGCTCTTATAAAAGCAAAACACCAAGGTAAAATGTCTGTATGCTCACCGACCCTAAACTCCGCTCGCAAGTAGATGCCCTCTGGGATAAGTTCTGGACGGGGGGACTGTCCAATCCGCTCGATGCCATCGAGCAGTTTTCGTATTTGTTGTTCCTGAAGCGCCTCGACGACCGCGAGAACGCCGCGGAACGGCAGGCAAAACGTCGGGGCGCAGTGCCGCTGCGCCCGTACCAGCCCAAAGTCTCGAAGGAGATGCGCTGGGGCTATTGGACGCAGATGAAAGCCGAAGAGATGTTGAAACACGTGAAGCAGGTCGTGTTTCCTAATCTGGTTAATCTGTCGAACGGACACAGCTCGTTCGGCGAGTACATGAAGGGGGCAGAGTGCAAGATCAGCAAGGCCAGCCTGCTGATCGAAGCCTGCAATCTGATCGACCAGATGAAGATCTCGGAGCAGAACCAGGACGTGCAGGGCGATCTGTACGAGTACATGCTGGGTCATTTGCAGTTCGCGGGGCGCAATGGACAGTTCCGCACGCCGCGGCATATTATCCGCATGATGGTGCAGATGATCGACCCGCAGCCGCGCGAGCGCATCGGCGACCTGGCGGCAGGGACGGGCGGCTTCCTGATCAATGCCCATCAGTATCTTTTGGAGAAGCATACGTCGGCGGGGATTTTGGAGTATGACGCCGAGGGGCAGGCACACCATCTGATCGGCGACCAGTTGTCGGCGGCGGAACGGAAGTTCATGTCGTCGCAGAAGTATCTGCGGGGCTTCGACAACGATTCGGGTATGACCATCCTGCGGATCGGTTCGATGAACCTGATGCTGCACGGGATCGAGGCGCCGCAGTTCTTCTACAGGGATACGCTCTCGAAGTCGTTCGACGATGAACGTGACTACGATGTGATCCTGATGAACCCGCCGTTCAAGGGCGCCGTGGATAAGGGTGACGTGCACCCCAGCCTGCCGTCGGAAACCACGAAGAGCGAGCTGCTCTTCCTGCATTTGATCCTGCGGGCGTTGGAGATGGGCGGGCGCGCGGCGGTGATCGTGCCGGACGGCGTGCTGTTCGGGTCGAGCCGCGCCCACTTGGAAGTACGCCGCAGGATCATCGAGGAGAACCGCCTGGACGGGGTGGTCTCGATGCCTTCGGGGGTCTTCAAGCCATATGCGGGCGTGAGCACGGCGGTGCTGTTCCTGACGCGCGGCGCACAGACCAAAGACATCTGGTTCTACGACATGGCACACGATGGCTTTTCGCTGGATGATAAACGTCTGGCAGTGGAGGAAAACGATATTCCAGATGTTTTGAAGTGCTGGGAGAATAGAAATAACAGGAAGTTCAAAGAGAGTAGAGAACAGAGAATAGTGGAACTGCGCGCGGAGTTGACTCCATTGAAGGAAAAGCGATTGAAGTTGCAAGCGGAAGTCAATCGGCTGACTTTCGAGCAGGCGATCAATACCAACGAAGATGGCAAGACCGCGGCAAAACTGGCGGAAGCCAACGAACTACTCTCTGCTCTCCATTCTCTACTCTCTGCCCCGCAAAGGGAACTGGACCGCCTGACCCGCCAGTTCTGGGTGACGAAAGAGCGGGTCAAAGCCAACAAGTACGACCTCTCTGCCAGCCGCTACCGCCAGGTAGACGCGGACGCTGCCTATTACGAGAAGCCGTCTGTGACGCTGGAACGGTTGGCGCGGTTGGAGCAGGTAATGTTAGATGAAATTGATAAATTGAAGAAGCTATTGTGAGCAATTGGAAAGTTGTTCCTCTCAGTAATGCCGTAACCCAAATGAAAACGGGTTCAACACCGCCGACAGCTCATCCAGAATTTTTCGGCGGCGATATTCCTTGGTTTACTCCAGGCGATATTGGTTCAACCCAAAAATTGATTAGTTCCACCAGAACAATAACCCAAGAAGCAATCTCTGCAGGTGAAGCCAAGTTGTTTGAAAAAGATGTGTTGCTGGTCACTTGCATTGGAGATGTAGGACGAGTTGGTGTTCTTCAACAGCCATCTTATAGCAACCAGCAAATCACTGCGCTGAAATTCAAGGACGAAATTGATTCTGAATTTGCTTACTACTGGTTTGTTTCAAACAAGCAGAGATTAGTTAATTTGGCAAATCAAGCGATTGTGCCAATTTTGAATAATGAACGATTATCTGAAATTGAATTTGCTTATCCCCCGCTGACCGAGCAAAAGCGGATTGCGTCCCTGCTGAGGCGCGCCGACCGCCTGCGTCGGCTCCGGAGGACTGCGAGCGAACTTGGCGATGCTCTGCTCCAGTCCGTGTTTTTGGGGATGTTCGGAAATCCAAGAACGAATTCCCGGAACTGGGACATGTGCATAATTGACG
>JBAVVF010000052.1:0-9266 GCA_049697155.1 Anaerolineales bacterium | reverse complement strand
GGATCGCAAAATTCCTGGGCCCGCAGGAATTTATGCCCGCTTTCCAGGGAGTCCGTCCTTTTTTGGGACCGATCTTCTTCGTGACGACGAGCCTGATTCCGCCTGTTCCCCTGTACTGGCAGATTTTTGCCCTTGTCATCCACTTCCTGGCCGGGCTTTCCGCCTGGTTTGCATTGAATCGTGTCTGGCCCCAGTACAAGCGTCAGACACTGGTCATCTCGCTCCTGTTCCTCGTATTTCCGGGTTACAGTCAGCATTGGGTGGCCTTTACCCACATCAATCAGGAATGGATTCCCTTCATTTTCTATCTACTCTCCTTCGGCTTCACAGCACGTGCCCTGCGGAACCCGGATAAATTCACATCGAACACCATCTATGCACTTCTATTGCTCGTTGCAGGCGTCTTTCCCACCGAGTATTTCGTCAGCATCGAGCCGATGCGTTTCCTGTTCATCTGGGTGATTGTCTCCGAACAGGTCAATGGATTTGGACAGAGATTCGTCCAATCCTTGAAGCGCTGGATACCCTATCTGCTTATCTGGCTGGCAAACGGGGCCTGGCTGGCTTATTTCTATACAATTGGCGACTATGCTTCCTACGATGTGGAAGTCGTAAAAGAACCACTGACTGCCCTCGGAATCGTCTCCACGATTGGAGAAGCCATCTGGAAAGCGGGATTTTATGTTTGGGCGCAGGTGCTCGTGCTGGCTTCAAAAGCCCCGACTGCCCCGACAACCCTGGCGACGTTTGGCTTGATCGCGGTGGCATTTATTCTTCTCGTTTTCTTTCTGAGAAAAATAGATCTACCTGAGGCCAAGACCCGCACCTTCGCGATTTCGGCTGTGGTAATCGGGCTGGGCGGGATATTGCTTGGCCGCATTCCATCCTTCGCGGCCGGACTGCCGCTCACCCTCCAGTCCAGTTATGACCGCTTTATGATTTCGATGATGCTGGGAGGCAGTCTCTTTATCGCGGGCCTGATCGATTTGATCATCAGGAATGCCCGCCTCAAAACTTATGTGTTGCTCCTGTTGATTGCGCTTGGCATCGGCCAGCAATTCTTCAATGCAAATATCTTCCGCCGGGACTGGACCAAACAGCAGGAAATCTACTGGCAGCTTGCCTGGCGCATCCCGGCCATGCAGCCGAACACGGCGCTGCTCACCGACCAGATGCCCATCGATTACGAAACCGATCTTTCCTTTACCGCGCCTCTCAACTGGATGTACGCGCCGGAGTACCAGAGAAGCGACCTGCCTTACGCCTTGATCTATACCGAAAAACGCCTGGGCCGGACAACATTACGCTCACTGGACAAAGCCACGGAAATCACCCTGCCCCTCCGCCGGGTGAGCTTTCACGGCTCCACGTCGCAGGTACTGGTCATTTACATGCCTCGGAATGGCTGCCTGCGGGTGCTGGATCCTGCCCGGGGCGACGAAGTCACCTACGGAAGGCAATCGCGGTTTTTGGTCGAAGCCATTCCGCTTTCGGATCTTTCAAATATCATTGTCGACGCAGGCCAGACTGCGCGGCTCCCGTTTCTATCAGAGCCAGAGCATACCTGGTGCTACTATTTTTCAAAGGCGGAGCTGGCCCGCCAGCAAGGGAACTGGCAGCAGGCGATCGTCCTCATCGATGAAGCCGGACGGCTTGGCTATGAGCCTGAGGATCCGTTCGAGTGGCTGACCTACATTGAGGCCCAGGCATTGACCGGAAATATCGAGAAGGCAGAGAAGATATCCCAAAATGCATTCAAACAGGACGATGGGATCCGCAAGGGCCTGTGCGAGGTCTGGAAGCAGGTGCAGGCTGCAGGGACCCTGGAAGGGGAAGCGGGAACGCGTCTCGGCCAGATTCTGTCAAGTTTTCAGTGCACACCCTGATATCCCTCCTATTTCCCATCCCATCGCTTGACGCGCTAAATGGGATGTGCTACCATCATTGAAACTTTTGTTCGAGTCGAGGAGATGTATATGGCACGTTTGAACCGAGGCACTATGATTGCCTCCACATTAATGCTGATTGCCGTTCTCATGTCTGGCTGTTCACGGTCAGCTTCAACGCCGCCGCCTGAGACGGAGAGTTTCTTTACCACGCCCTTTGCAGAAACCCCCGCCGATCTGAGCGATGTGGCAGCCTTCGGGACCGGAACGGCCCTTGCACTGACGGGAACACCCCAGACAGGTCTGGCAACGCAAACCCCCTCGACCCCGCTGGGTATTACGCCGCAGAGCACCCCGGCCAGTGTGACGCCTACTCCACTTGTCTCCATCAATCCAACCTCCACCGCCACGGCGACCCTGGCTGTCAACAGGACACAGAGCGGCCCGCTGCCTACTTCGGTCCCGGTGGGTTCACGGCCTTCGACATATACCCTGCAGTCGGGTGAATTCCCGTATTGTATTGCCCGCCGTTTTGATGTAGACCCTGATGCCTTGCTGTCCTTGAATGGATTGAGCGATGGTGTGATGTATCCCGCCGGCACGGCATTACGCATTCCGCAAAGTGGAAGCTTCCCCGGCACCCGCGCCCTGCGAAATCATCCAGCCACCTACACCGTGGCCACCTCGGATGAAACCGTTTATAGCATTGCGTGTCTCTTCGGTGATGTTGATCCCTCGGCGATCGCGCAAGCCAATAACATCTCACCAGGCGCCGCGTTATCCGCGGGCCAGCAATTAAGTATTCCATAGGGAATCGTGCAACACTAAAGAGCCCAGGCAAATGCCTGGGCTTTCATCTAATAGTTTATCGATATCGCTTCAAGCGAAACGAGGAAAACAGCATGCCGTTTGAATTGATCAAATCCGAAATCCTGCTGCAGGGACGCGCTTTCAAGATCCGGCGTGATTATCTCAAGACACCGGATGGCCGTGAAACAAAGCTTGAGATTGTCGAGCATGGCGGCTCCGTCGTCATCGTCCCGATCGATCAGGACAACAACGTCCTCTTTGTGCGCCAGTACCGGCACGCAGCCGGGGCGGATCTGCTCGAGCTTCCGGCAGGGACACGCGACGACGCGGAACCATTCGACGAATGCGCGGCGCGCGAGCTTCGTGAAGAGACCGGCCAGGAAGCAGGCAATTTGCAGAAGGTCGGAGATTTTTATCTTGCGCCGGGCTACTCCACCGAATTTATGACCGTCTTTCTGGCAACTGCCTTGAAGGATAATCCCCTGCAGGCCGATGAGGATGAGTTTTTGCAGGTCGAGCAGATCCCTGTGAAGGACGCGCTTGTAATGGCGGAACAGGGCCGGATCCCGGATGCCAAATCGCTGGCAGCTCTGCTGCTCGCCAGGCCGCACCTGATCAAATATCTCTAAAGTTCGACGCGGACAACAAGGGGGCAATAACCGTATTTTCCTGCGAATCATCCTCCAATCCCACAATTTTTGTCCGAAATATGACAACAGGCAGGGGGATTTAAGTCATTCATAACTAACGCGTTTGCCCTCTAGGGGATAAACTTATAAATGGAAAAATCCGGGCATTTTAGCCTGTCATCCAAAGGAGCAAGCAAGAATGAAGAAACCAGTAATCATGATAGATGGCAATGAAGCCACAGCCTCCGTCGCTCATCGTCTCAGTGAAGTGATTGCAATCTACCCGATCACCCCCTCTTCCAACATGGGCGAATTTGCGGACGAGTGGTCAGCCAAAAAGAAACCCAATCTCTGGGGCACGATCCCGCTCGTTGTGGAGATGCAGTCGGAAGGCGGCGCGGCAGGTGCAGTGCATGGTGCGCTCCAGACCGGCGCGCTGACCACGACGTTTACCGCCTCACAGGGTCTGCTGCTGATGATCCCCAACATGTTCAAGATCGCGGGTGAGCTCACCAGCACCGTATTCCATATCGCAGCCCGCTCGATCGCAGCCCACGCCCTCTCCATTTACGGCGATCACCAGGACGTGATGGCCTGCCGCCAGACCGGATGGGCGCTGTTCTCGTCTGGCAGTGTCCAGGAGGCGCACGACTTTGCTGCCATCGCACAGATGGCCACCCTTAAGTCCCGCGTGCCGTTCCTGCACTTCTTTGACGGGTTCCGCACCTCCCACGAAGTGACAAAGATCTTCCAGCTGACGGATGACGAGCTCCGCCAGATCGTGGACGACGAACTGGTCCGCGCTCATCGGGCGCGCGCCCTCTCGCCCGAGCATCCCGTCCTGCGCGGCTCCGCCCAGAACCCGGACGTCTATTTCCAGATGCGCGAGGCCGTCAACCCGTATTACACGGCCACCCCGGGCATTGTCCAGGAGGCGATGGACCAATTCGCCAAGGTCGTCGGCCGCCAGTACAACCTGTTCGACTATGTGGGCGATCCCAAGGCTGAGCGCGTCCTGGTGATCATGGGTTCCGGCGGCGAGACTGCCGAAGAAACGGTCATGTACCTGAACGGAAAAGGCGAGAAAGTTGGCGTTTTGCGTGTCCGGCTGTACCGCCCCTTCTCGCTGGATCATTTCATCAAGGCGCTGCCCAAGAGCGTAAAATCGATTGCAGTGCTCGATCGTACCAAGGAACCGGGCACCTCCGGCGAACCGCTCTACCTCGACGTGGTCAATGCACTCGTCGAAGCAAACCGCAGCGGTGTCAACGTGATCGGCGGTCGCTATGGCCTTTCCTCGAAGGAATTCACGCCGGCCATGGTCAAAGCCACGCTGGATGAATTGAAGAAGGCCCAGCCCAAGAATCACTTCACAGTTGGCATCAATGACGATGTCTCCCACACCAGCCTGGAAGTGGATCCCAGCTTCACGATCGAGGCGGATGAAACCGTCGGCTGCGTGTTCTTTGGCCTCGGGTCAGACGGCACTGTCGGCGCGAACAAGAACTCGATCAAGATCATCGGCGAAGAGACCGACAACTTCGCGCAAGGTTACTTCGTTTACGACTCGAAGAAATCCGGCACGGTGACGATGTCGCACCTGCGCTTCGGACCCAAACCGATCCGCGCCCCGTATCTCGTCGAGATGAACGCTGCCAACTTTGTGGCCTGCCACCAGTACAGCTTCCTCGAGCGCGTGGATATGCTCAAGTATGCCAAACCAGGCGGTATCTTCCTGCTGAACAGCCTGTATGGTCCGGACGAAATCTGGGATCAGCTGCCTATTGAAGTGCAAAAAGACATCCTTGAGAAAAAACTCGAGTTCTATGTGATCAACGGCTATGAAGTTGCCGAGAAGACCGGCATGGGCGGACGCATGAATACCATCATGCAGACTGCCTTCTTCGCCATCAGCGGCATCCTGCCGCGGGATGCCGCCATCGAACAGATCAAAAAAGCCATCCAGAAGACCTATGGCAAGCGCGGTGAAGATGTTGTCAGGAAGAACTACGAAGCCGTGGACCAAACCCTCGTCAATCTTCACGAGGTCAAAGTTCCGGCGAAGGTCACTTCCAAGGTCACACGCCGGCCGGCCGTCCCGAATGAAGCACCTGAATTTGTCCGCAATGTGCTTGGAATGATTATCGACGCCAATGGCGACAATATCCCCGTCTCTGCCTTCCCTGTGGATGGAACGTTCCCGACCGGGACAACCCAATGGGAAAAACGCAACATCGCTCTGGAAATCCCGGAATGGGTGCCTGACCTGTGCATCCAGTGCGGCAAATGCGTGATGGTCTGCCCGCATGCTGTCATCCGCCACAAAGTCTACGACGAGAAGCTCCTTGCGAAGGCGCCTGAGACCTTCAAGCATATGCCCTCGAAATTCAAGGAATTCTCCCAGGGCATGGCTTATTCCGTCCAGGTAGCTCCTGAGGACTGCACCGGCTGCACTCTGTGCGTGGAAGTCTGCCCGGCCAAGGATAAGACCCAGCCCAGCCGCAAGGCGCTCAATATGGTCGCCCAACCGCCTGTGCGCGAACAGGAAGCTAAAAATTGGGACTTCTTCATGTCGATCCCGGATCTGGATCGGAGGCTGATCAATCCCTCCACGATCAAGAATTCACAGCTGCTGCGCCCATTGTTCGAATTCAGCGGCGCCTGCGCCGGATGCGGCGAGACACCCTACATCAAACTGGTCACGCAGTTGTTTGGCGAGCGCACGATCGTTGCCAATGCGACAGGTTGTTCATCGATTTACGGCGGCAACCTGCCCACCACACCCTGGTCCCAGAACGCAGACGGGCGTGGTCCGGCCTGGTCGAATTCGTTGTTCGAAGACAATGCGGAATTCGGTCTCGGCATGCGCCTGACCCTCGACAAACAGAACGAATATGCCCGCGAGCTCACCGCCTCGTTCGAAAGCGAACTGGGCAAGGACTTCGTGGCCGCAGTCCTGAATGCCGATCAATCCAATGAAACCGGCATTGCGGAACAGCGCGAACGTGTGGACACCCTGAAAAACAAGCTTGCCAAGTCAAGCAATCCGCGCGCCAAAGACCTGGTCAGCCTGGCGGACAGCCTCGTCAAGAAATCCGTCTGGATCATGGGCGGTGACGGCTGGGCCTACGATATCGGCTACGGTGGTCTCGACCACGTCCTGGCCAGCGGACGCAACGTCAACATCCTGGTGCTCGACACTGAAGTGTATTCGAATACCGGCGGTCAGGCCAGCAAATCGACGCCGCGCGCTGCCGTCGCCAAGTTCGCGATGGGCGGCAAAGGGATGCCCAAGAAAGACATGGGACTCATCGCAATGTCGTACGGATACGTCTACGTGGCCCGCGTCGCCATGGGTGCGAACGACCAGCAGACCCTGCGTGCCTTCCTGGAAGCCGAGGCCTACGATGGACCTTCGCTCATCATTGCCTACAGCCACTGTATCGCCCACGGCTATGACCTGGCCCGGGGCCTGGAACAGCAGAAACTTGCCGTCCAGTCCGGCTATTGGCCGCTCTACCGCTACGACCCGCGCCTGGCCAACGAGGGCAAGAATCCGCTGCTGATCGAGTCCAAGGAACCGAGCATCCCGCTCTCGCAGTACGCCTATAACGAGACCCGTTACAAGATGCTCGTCCAGATGGATGAAGCCCGCGCCGAAAAACTGATGGAAGAAGCCCAGCACGACGCCAAGTCACGCTGGACACTCTACCAGCAGATGGCCGCCATGCACTATGGCAATGGCAACGGGAAAGACGCCAAGAAGGACTAAGTTCACTTAGCAACGCAGAACGTCCCGCAGGTATAATATCTGCGGGACGTTTCTTATATACCAAAAGACAAGAAAGGGACAAAACATGCCGGATCTTTCCACAACTTATCTTGGTCTGAACCTGAAGAATCCGCTTGTCGCCTCGGCCTCCCCTATTTCAAGGAAGGTCGAGCGGGCGCGCCAGCTTGAAGAGGCAGGTATCGCGGCTATCATAATGTATTCACTGTTCGAGGAACAGATCACTCACGAAAGCCTCGAGTTTGATCATTATCTGGCGCGCGGCAGCGATTCGTTCCCGGAAGCTTCGTCTCATCTGCCTGACGGCGATCTGTACGATGTCAGCCCAAGAAATTATTTAGATCAGGTGACTGGACTGAAAAAGGCTCTCAGCATCCCTGTCATCGGAAGCCTGAACGGTGTTTCGAGAGGCGGCTGGACGAAGTACGCGGGCCAGATCCAGGACGCCGGTGCGGATGCACTCGAACTGAACATGTATTATCTGGCCGCCAACCCGGATATATCGTCCAGCGACATCGAAAATTCACAGGTCGAGCTGGTCGCGGAAATAAAGTCCGCGATCAAGATCCCGCTGGCGGTGAAGATCGGCCCGTTCGTGACTTCGGTTGCCAATTTTGCGAAACGACTGGTCGAAGCGGGTGCAGATGGGCTGGTCCTGTTCAACCGCTTCTATCAGCCTGACCTCGATCTTGAAGAACTTGAAGTCGTTCATAGTCTGGACCTAAGCACATCGGCTGACCTGCGACTGCCCCTGCGATGGATTTCGATCCTCTACGGGAAGATCAATGCGGACCTTGCATTAACGAGCGGCGTTCACACCTCCGGCGATGTCTTGAAGGCAATGATGGCTGGTGCAAAAGTCGCCATGGTTGCTTCAGAATTACTCCGCGATGGTTCCGCACAACGTGTCCGGGAAATCCTCAGCCACACACAAGCCTGGATGGAGGAGCACGACTACCAGTCCATCAGGCAGATGCAGGGCAGTCTGAGTCAAAAGGCGGTGAAAGATCCGGCAGCATTTGAAAGAGCCAATTATATGAAGGTCCTGCATTCCTTCAGAGAACTGCCCTAGCTCTTCGGGAACATTCAGCACAAACAAAAAAAGGCTCTCATGATTGAGGGCCTTTTGGCTTCTTGATCGAATGTATATGGCAATAAGGATTCGACTGGAGCAGGATTGGTCTTGCGCTGTCGGAATGTGATGCGGGCGCGCGTCAGATCGTAAGGGGACATCTCCATCGATACACGATCGCCCAACAAGATACGAATGTAATGCTTACGCATCTTGCCTGACAGATATGCCAGCACCACGTGACCGTTATCCAGCTTCACGCGGAATTGAGTTCCGGGTAACGCTTCAATGACCACGCCATCTGCTCGAATTTTATCTTCTTCCTTCGCCATATACACCTCTTGACTTATTCAGTCTCTCTAGTAAATGTTCGTCGTTTGATGCGACGAATTGCCTTCTTCTTTTCCATGCGGCGCTGTTCGCTCTTGGAGACGAACCAGCGTTTTCGGCGGACAGTGCTTAAAACTCCACTTTTGACGACCTTTTTGCGAAAGCGTTTGAGCAGGGAATCCTGGGATTCACCGTTTCGTAAATTTACAGATGCCAAAGTAAGTCACCTCCTTTCCGCATGGAAAGTGCCGAAAAAAAATCGGCCGATGTGCAGACTCGGCCGAGGAGGAAAATGGTTCAAAAAAGAAACGACAAAATGATCGCTGGATCAAACCGTACGCTTCACACTCCTCTTTTGTAAATCAGGACATATCCATGTCCGTCAACCGAACCTGCAAAAAGAATTATACTACGATTTATACACAGATGGAAAGCCTGTGTAAAATGTTAAAAGAAAAGCCCCTTGGCAATGACCTACTCTCCCGGGAGGTCGCCCTCCAAGTACCATCGGCGCTGACAGGCTTAACTACCGGGTTCGGGATGTTACCGGGTGTACCCCTGTCGCTCCAATCACCAAGGGACTAATTCACAAATCAGTCCTGAAATAGTAACTGAAAGATTTCTTGTGGAAGAGTAATAAGTTCTCCACATCACGGGATTCAGCCCTCGACCATTAGTACAACTTAGCTCAACACATTACTGCGCTTACACTTGTTGCCTATATAGCAGGTGGTCTACCTGCGGTCTTA
>JBAVVF010000051.1:0-2761 GCA_049697155.1 Anaerolineales bacterium | reverse complement strand
TTATTGATCCATCCAAAACAAACATGCAATCCGCTAAAAAGCGAAAAGGCGGCATACGATTCTCCATTCAAACCAAGATCGCCTTCTGGGCCGGGCTTTGTTTAGCTCTGGTATCGTCGGCCCTGATCGCGTATTCGGTCATTACCCTTCGTCAAAGATCAATCGATAATTCCACAAAAGAAGCCACCGCCATCGCGGAAGCAAAGGCCGGTTCGATCAAGAGCCAGCTTGGTTCGCCCCATTTTGCCGCGCATACATTGGCAGTCTCCTTAAGCGCGGTCAAAGATCCCAGCATTCCGGTATCTTTATCGCGCGATGAAGCGAATGCGATGCTCCGCAGAGTGCTTATTGAAAATCCTTCCTTTCTGGGAACCTACACTCTCTGGGAGCCAAATACCTTTGATGGGCTGGATGCTCAATATGCCAGGGCAGTGGCCCACGATGACACCGGGCGTTTCATTCCTTACTGGGTAAGAGGTGACGACGGCATCATCCATACGGAAGCGTTGTCGCAGTATGAAATACCCGGTGTCGGCGATTGGTATATCCTGCCCCGCAGCAGCAAAGAGGAAGTCATCATCGCCCCGATTTTCCGCCGCATCCAGGGCCAGGATGTGGTCATCGCATCGTTTATTATTCCGATTATCCAGAACGACATTTTCTATGGAATCGCGGGGGTCGACGCGCCCATCGGCTTTGTACAGGACCTGGTAGACAGTATCGACCTGTATGATGGCACAGCCAACGCTGTTCTGTTTACCAATACAGGCACCTTGATTGCCGTTCGCCAGCAGCCGGAGCTGACCAGTCGGCCTGCGAACCTGATCTATGAGGACTTCGACCAGATACAGCCCCAATTAAGCACATCATTTACCAGGTTAAGCTCGGATGGCAGGTACCTGCAGATCTTCTCACCCATTAACGTTAGCGACAGCGAAAGTGAAACTTACTGGATCATGGGATTGATCATCCCCTTTGAAAAAATCACAGCCCCGGCTACAACTGCCGCCATAAGACAGTCAGTCATCAGCACAGGATTTATCGTTCTGGCCCTGGCTTTCCTCTGGTTTCTGGCAGGTCAAATTGTGCGTCCTATGCATGTATTGACCAAAGCCGCGGAGGCTGTATCACAAGGTAATTTGAACGTCACCGCCGACGTGCACAGCAATGATGAAGCCGAGGTGTTGGCAAACGCATTCAACTCGATGACCTCCCAGTTGCAAAATCTGTTCGGCACATTGGAGCAACGCGTGGCAGACCGCACCAAAGCTTTGGCTACGTCTGGTGAAGTCAGCCGCCGCCTCTCCACCATCCTGGATCAGCAGCAACTGGTCAATGAAGTTGTAGAGCAGGTGAGATCATCCTTTAATTACTATCACGCCCATATTTATTTGTTCGATAAAGCCGGGGAAGAATTGATCATGACCGGCGGCACGGGTGAAGCCGGGAAGGTGATGCTGTCCAGCGGACATAAGATCGCCAAGGGGATAGGTCTGGTTGGACGGGCCGCGGAGACAAATAAAACCGTACTGGTTTCGAATGTTGCGGAAAATCCCGATTGGCTTCCCAATCCCTTATTGCCTGAGACGAAATCCGAAGCAGCTGTTCCCATTTCTCTCGGTGACGAAGTGCTGGGTGTCCTGGATGTGCAGCAGAACGTGGCAGGCGGGTTAAAGCAGGAAGATGTCGACCTTTTGCAGTCCATCTCCAATCAGGTCGCCATCGCCCTGCGCAACGCCCAATCCTACCGGGATGTCCAAAGGCGCGCCGAGCATGAGGCGTTGATTACTGCAATCAACCAGAAGATCCAGGGCACGACAACCATGGAAAGCGCCCTGCAGGTGGCCGTCCGCGAAGTAGGACACGCATTGGGCGCACAGGCCAAAGTCCGGCTGGCACAATCCGCTCAAAAGACAGAAAACGAATGAAGGCCCATATGAACACACAACTCTTAGGATCTTTGACCGGTAAATATAACCGCTGGCATGGTGGACTGGCAAGGAAAATCTTAATTCCCACCCTGCTCATATTCGCACTCATCCAGGCCGGTTTTTACCTTTACAGCTTTCTGGCCACCCAGGCAGAAAACCAGACAAAAGAATTGGAAAACAGCCGTCAAGCGGAACAAATATTTAATTCGGAGATCAATAACCTGGGTAATTTTGCTCTTGGGCTGGCAATGGAATCAGCCAATAATCCTGAAATCCAGGCCGCATTTGCAGCGCGCGATCGTGCCCGATTAATCGAGCTAACTCTTGACAGTTATCTGGAGCTGGATAAGCGGTTCAACATTCCGCAAAATCAGTATCACCTGCCTCCTGCTACATCCTTCCTGCGACTTCAAAGCCTGGAGAATTACGGCGATGATCTATCTAAAATCCGTTTCACCGTAGTACAAACCAATGAAACGAAACAGCCAGTCGTAGGGCTGGAAGTTGGACGAAACGGATTGGGGCTGCGCGGTATTACACCCGTTTTTTATGAAGGACGCCACATAGGCAGCGTGGAATTCGGCATGAACGTTGATAAGGCACTGACTGACTCCTTGAAGAAAGAATATGGCAACGACTGGCGCATTATGCTGACCCGTGAGGCTCTTTCCCAGGCGACACTTGAAGATTTCAGCTCTTTCCAGGCGGGGCCAACTTCTGACTTGTTCGTTCTGGCTTCCACAATTGAGACTGTATTTCCAGAAGTGGATACATACCAGAACGTCTTAAAGGGGGAGAGAAATATTGCCCAGGTACGGAGTGCCCAGAAC
>JBAVVF010000050.1:0-3649 GCA_049697155.1 Anaerolineales bacterium | reverse complement strand
CCTGGATACCTGGAAGGGAGCCGGCGTTCTGTTTTTTGACTGGCGTTTTATTCTGCCGGTGATCGGATTTTGCTTCCTGGTGTTTGTGTTCAGTGAGCGGCAGGGGGCAAAAGCCAGTTTTGTAAAGCTCGCCTCCATTTTTCTTTTTATTGTGATTCTGAACTTCTCCTATACCTTTACAAATAGTACTCTCAATTCGGGACTCTCCCTTTCGTCCTTCTACCAGACCATCACCCGTTTTGTTATTGACGATCTGTCTCCCTCAAAGAGGGAGACGATCAGCTATCGTCATCCGGAGACGCCGCAGAACAATATTATCCTGGTGATCGATGAAAGCGTGCGCGGTGACCATCTTGGGGTCAATGGGTATCGACGGGAGACCACACCGTTCCTTACTAGTCTTGCTAATTCGCAGGATTATTTTCACAACCTGGGACTGGCTGTCGCGGGAGCAACCTGTAGTTATCCTTCCAACGCCCTGCTTCTGACAGGTGTCCGTCCCGGTCTGGATGAATACGGAAGGATCGTCACTTATCCCACCCTGTTTCAGTATGCCAAAGCAATGGGTTATGAGACATATTACATGGATGCCCAGACGAATTCATTCTGGAACGGCCTGACAGATCACGATCTGTCTTCCATTGATTCATGGTTCAAAGCGAAGGATTTTGGCAGTGATATAGAGAGCGATTTCCGTGCGGCTGACATGATCGCCAGGATCGCCCGGGAAGGACCGGGTAATTTCATCGTGCTCAACAAACGAGGCGTGCACTTTTTGTATGAAACGAATTATCCCCCGGAGGCCGCGATTTGGCTGCCCCTCCCCGGTGACTATGCCAGCCATCCCGAGCTGGTCTCGAATCCCTACGATAATGCGATTCGCTACAACGTTAATACATTTTTTGAACGATTGCTGAGTGATTCGAAGATCCTCAGAAACACAACGGTTCTTTATACAGCCGACCATGGACAAACATTATTTGAAAATCAGGTCAGCTGGTTACACTGTAATTACACATCGCAGGAAGCCATGGTCCCCTTGATCCTGATCGGTGAGAATTTAGCTGCGGTCAATGAGTCATATCCTGCCAGCCACAGCAATATTTTGCCCACACTGTTGGACCTGATGAAGGTACCCCCTGAGCAGAGAATGCATACCTATGCACCCTCTTTGTTTTCGGGAATAGAAAGCCTCACCCCTGATCGTTTCTTTTTTGATGGAAGCCTGCGCCTGGTCGATTTTCCCGATCCGTAGAAGCTTTCAATAAATCTATTTAGGACAGAGGCGGGAAGTATGAATGCCATTCAGTGGCCTGCTCGAATGCGTACCCCAGGTTCAGCACTTTTGCATCGGCCCAGGCACGCGAGACGATCTGCAGACCGATCGGCAATCCATCTTTGGTGAACCCGCAGGGCAGCGACAGGGCCGGCAGTCCTCCCAGATTGAACGGCGCGGTGAAGCGGGTCAGCCGCCCGGCCTGCTCGACGGCGTCATGGCCCTCGATGGTCGGCGCGGCAATGGGGGTGGCCGGCAGGATCAGGAAATCATGGACTTCGAAGAACTGCTCGAAGCGCTTGCGCATCTCGGTCTGTGTGCGCCGGGCGAGGATGTAGTCGGTGGAGGAGGTCTTCGCACCGTTTTCCAGCCTGCGGCGGACATCTTCGCCGAACATTTCGGGATGCTCCCTCAGACGATCGCGATGGACGGCGGCACCATCGGATTGAGTCATCAACCCGTTTGCAAGCGCAGCCTCCCGCAGCCAGCTGACGTCCACGTCCTGCACTTTGCACCCGATCGACTAGAATACTTTGGCTGCGTTCCGGACGGCTTCCAATATTTCCGGGTCTGAAGCTTCCACAAATTGGCCAATCCCCAGGGCGACTTTCTTCCCGGCTACGTCATCGACCAGGTGGCCGAGATAATCGCCGCTCAGCATTCTGATCGAAGCGGGATCAAACGGATCATAGGCGGAAATGACCTGCAGCATCAGCGCGGCATCCTGCACACATTTCGTCAGCGGCCCCGCATGGTCGAGGTTCCAGGAAAGCGGGAAGACCCCGCGCAGGCTGACGCGTCCAAACGTGGGCTTGAACCCGACCACGCCGCACAGCGAAGCCGGAATGCGGATCGAGCCGCCGGTATCCGTGCCGAGCGCGCCAAGGGCCATGCCGGTTGCGACCGCGATCGCCGAGCCTGCCGAGGAGCCGCCGGGGATGCGGGTTGCGTCCCACGGGTTGCGGGTGGTCCCGTAATGGGGATTATTCCCGGTCACGCCCAGGGCGATTTCGTGGGTGTTCGTCTTGCCCATGACGACGGCCCCGGCCAGCTTCAGCTTTTCGACGACAAATGCATCTTCGGCAGGCACGTGATCTGCGAAGAACTTCGAGCCGGCCGTCGTGCAAATCCCTGCGGTATCGAAAAGGTCTTTGAGCGCCAGAGGAATCCCGCGCAGGGCATTCGAGGCGGGCGAGTGATCCCCTGGCAAGACTGCCTCCAGCGCCTCTTCCGGGGGGATGACCGTGATGAACGCTTTCAGCTGCGGGTTGAGCCGCTCGATTTGACCGAAGCAGGCCCAAACCAACTCATGGGGCGAAATTTTTCGCCCCTGAAGCTGCTCCAGTGCCTCGAAGATAGTGAGGGCTTTTATGCTATCCATTCCATCCATTATAATTGGCGGGACAAAATTATGCATTCCACAAACATCCCACCCTCGAAAAACAGATTTTGGATCTTTCTTGTCGTTCTTTCCGTCTTGGCGATGATTCTGGCTGGCATCGCGACCTCCAAATATGGGGCCGGTGTATCATCCGATGCGACCAAATATCTCTCGGTGGCGCAGAACCTGCTGGACGGCAACGGCCTGTACGATCATAAGGGCGGACCGCTTCTTTCCTGGCCCCCGCTTTATTCGATGATTCTGGCCGGAATCGGCCTGCTCACCGGCCTGGATGTCTTTGTGGCCGGGTGGTATTTCAACATTTTGGTGCTGGGGCTGAACATTCTTTTGAGCGGGATCATCATCCAGCACGTATTTCGGGATCGTCCCCTGTACGCGTACCTTGCCAGCCTGTTTGTGTTCTTTTCCTCCTCGTCGCTTCGGCTGCATGCCAACATTAGTTCGGACCCATTTTATCTGACCTTGACGCTGGGTTTTCTGGTTGCCGTTCACGGCTACATCACGAAGCGATCCTATTGGGCGTTTGCCTGGATGGTGGTGCTCGGTGTTCTGGGCCCGCTGCAACGGTATGTCGGACTGGCTATTGCTGTGACTGCCGAAGTGGTGATCCTGATCGAGAATAGAAGATCCATTCGCAGACTGCTGGGCCATGGAGCGATTGTGGGTTTTGCCTCCATCCTGCCGATTGCCTGGTGGCTGTTCATACATAACGTCATGACGCACGGTTCCCTGTATGTGGTGGGTCCGCAGGTTGTCGACGTGGGGGAGAACACGTCCATGGCGCTGACGAAGATGCTGCACTGGTTTGTTCCCTATCTGACGTTCCTGATGCCGGTCCTGAGACGACCGTGGATTCCCCTGGGTGCGTTGGTCCTCCTTTTGATCTGGCTCAACCGCCACAGCCGGGAGAATGGACGGGCCTGGGCGCATGCCTTTGCCGCTCCGCCTGTGTATCCAACGATGGTATACGC
>JBAVVF010000049.1:0-3826 GCA_049697155.1 Anaerolineales bacterium | reverse complement strand
ATATGACATGGCCTACGAGATCAACCGCAATGTCGCAGATGCAAATGTCAAGGCGAAGAGCCAGGCGGTGATGGCGGCGGTCGATGCGGTTGTGCTGCACGAGCGGCACGTCAATGCATATGCAGATGTGCATGGAATCACCATCTATCACATTTCCAAAGCCGCGCAGAAAGATTCCAATTACACGTACTACCGAACGCTTGATTTTGCCCTGCAAACCGGCTGGGATGAGTTTTTGGACGCGTATGCAAAATAATTAAAAATAGACGGGCAGGATTTCCTGCCCGTCTATTTTTAATTGGCATGCTCCTGGCCGGCATGCCAGCGAGAGGGATTGGCTAAAATGTAATCTGTTATTCGTCGTAAATCCTTCTCGTTACGAACAA
Organism: Anaerolineales bacterium; assembly: GCA_049697155.1. Classification (GTDB taxonomy): domain Bacteria; phylum Chloroflexota; class Anaerolineae; order Anaerolineales; family Villigracilaceae; genus Defluviilinea. The sequence goes on along the minus strand of JBAVVF010000049.1, from coordinate 3,440 downwards.
TGTGTTCGTAATAATTGCGTTGCCATAATTTGCCAATAAACGGACGCCAACTCAATTGTTTTACGCCTCGAATATATTCGTTGGTTGTCATCGTTTTGAACCATTGAATGATTTGGGGCAATGGCGTGTTGGGTCGGGGCGAACCTGTGTGTTCGCCCGTTTGTTCGGGGCAGACGCGCAGGTCTGCCCCTGCTGCGTTTTTCTGAATAATGATGATGCCATGAAAATGATCTGGCATAACTACAAATGCACCCAGGATTATATCGGGGAATTTGTTTGGCAATTCATTCCACCATTTGACAACCATTTGTCCGGCTTCATTCAAAATCATTTTCCCCTCAACAATTTCCCCAAACAAACATTCACGCCCCTGCGTCACGATCGTGACGAAATACGCGCCCGCCAACACATAATTGTAACCCTTCAGGCGAATGGAACGACGATGATGTTTCATGGGATCGAACTTGGATTTATTCATGTTTTACCTCCCTACTTCAAAGGCGGCGTCCCGCCCTCCGCCGCCACTGAATACTGATCTGATCCCTGATCACTGAATACTGATTACTGGTTTACTGTATCACTCCCAACTTCTTCCCAACCTTGCTGAACGCATCCAGACCCTTGCCGAGATCGTCATTGTCATGCGCGGCCGAAATCATGACCCGGATGCGGGCCTTGCCCTTGGCCACGGTCGGGAAGCCGATGGACATGGCAAAGACACCTTCTTCGAACAGCTCGCGGCTGAACTGCTGCGCCAGCGGCGCCTCGCCGAGCATGACCGGTGTGATCGGTGTCTCGCTGACGCCCGTGTCGAAGCCAAGTTTCTTCATTTCGGCTTTGAAGTATTTGGCGTTCGCCCAGAGCCTGTCCACGAGTTCGGTGGATGCCTCGAGCAGGTCAACTGCCGCCAGACAGGCCGCCGCGTCAGGCGCGGTGACCGCCGAGGAGAACAGGAACGGCCGTCCGCGCTGGCGCAGCCATTCGATAATGGTCTTGTCGCCTGCGACCATCCCGCCGACGACGCCGAAGGCTTTGGACATCGTGCCGACTTCGATGTCGACCTTGCCGTGCAGGCCGAAGTGATCCACGATGCCGCGCCCGCCTTTGCCGAGTACACCTTCGCCATGGGCGTCGTCCACCATGAACAGGATGTCATACTTCTTCGCGACCTCAACCAGGTCGGGGAGGGGGGCGATGTCGCCGTCCATGCTGAAGACGCCGTCCGTGACGATCAGGGCCCGGCGGAAGCTGGAAGCGTGTTCCTTGATCGCATCCTCCAGCGCGCCCGGGTCGTTGTGCTCGTAGGGGACGATCTTCGCGCCCGAGAGCCGGGAACCATCGATGATCGAAGCATGATTGAGTCGATCCGAGAAGATCACATCCTCTTTTCCCACCAGCGCAGAAATGGTGCCAAGGTTGGCCGTAAAACCCGATTGGAAGGTGATGACATCTTCCGCGCCCTTGAACTCTGCGAGACGCCGTTCGAGCTGAACGTGCAAATCCATCGTGCCGGCGATCGAGCGCACCGCAGCCGGACCGACACCATATTTTTTCGTGGCTTCCCTGGCGGCTTCGACGATCTTTGGATGGTTCGCCAGACCCAGATAGTTGTTCGAGCAGAAGTTGAGCACATTCTTTCCATCTACTGTCAGCCAGGCGCCCTGGGCCGAGCTGATCGTGCGGATGCGGTTGTACAAACCCTGTTCTTTCAGACCTTCGATTTCCTGCTTTAGCCAATCAAGTTTGGACATAGAGACTCCTGTTTGTTTGGTGGTCGAGTAAGGGCGGTGCTGCGAAGCGTGCCGCCTTGTAGCAAGACCACCAATTTCAAGTTGACTTGCTATTTCTGGTCTCGATACGTGCTTTCCCGGAAGAACACCGGGACCTCCGGCGCACTACTCGACCAGCGGGGTATTTTTCATTATAGCAATCTTACAAAAAACGGCTGTCATGGATTAGCCATGACAACCGTTCAATCCTTTTGATTTTCAACCTCTGTGAGCAGGCCCAGTTCGGTCAGCGCCTCCATCACCTTCTGGATGGCCCCGCCCTTGACGATGACGGTCGTCGGGCTTAATACTTCGCCCAGGAACTTCGAGGCTTTGGATTTTCGCAGCTCGTCCAGCACCTCCGGCTTGCTCAGCTTCAAAATGACCTGGGTCTGCACGCGCGCTTCGGTGCCGTTGACCTCCCAGCGCTTGAGGGCCTTGACCAGCGAGGGCGGAATCCCAGGATCGGAATGTTTGGCAAGCAGGGCCAGCAGATGCTCGACCTTCAGCCCCTGTTCCCGGGCTTTGCTCAGGGAGCCGGTCGAAAGGCGATAACGATAGACATCGTCCTTCGGTTCGGCCCATTCACAGAAGCGCGAGACCTGGTAGCGCACGACGCGGGGAGCCAGGCGCGGGATGGAGATCAATCCCTGGGACGAAATGTTGATCTTTCCGGTTTCCCGGGCGGCGACATGTGATTCGGAACTCGTGATGCGGAAAGAAGTCGGTCCCGGCGCGCCTTCCGCGATGCATAGATCGAGCTGCCCGAGCCAGTGCAAAACATGCGTGATGAAATATTTGACGAGCGCGCCGTCCACCTGGTCCCAGGAGGCGAAACCGCGCAGATATTGCCCGTCAACTTCACGTTTGATGAACCAGGAATCGTAGTCGCCGGCCGGACGCTGAAAGTCCGCGTACTTTTGTTTGATGTCACGGAGGAAGGCACTCAGACTCCACCATTTGCCTTCGGGGATGGCATCGAGGAGATGCAGCAGGAATTCACGCGTCTCCTGCGGATGGTTCTTCCATTCGCCTTCGCAAACGATGTCCGGCATCAGGCGCAGCTCGTTGAACGTTTCGCTCTCGACCCAGGCGTTCTGCAGGAACGCCAGCGCCTCCGGGCGCGGCGCTTCGAGAAATGCCTTGACAGGTTCCGGCTGGGGCGCAGAGCCTTTGATCAGCTTTGCCGCCCGGAGCAAAGCCTGGATGACTTTGACTGGTATCCTGGTTTCGGGAGGCTCGATGCCCAGACGTAAGGCGGCCAGCAGCGTTGTTGTATCATCCAGGATTAAGTCATTGGCGGGAATTTCCTGCCCACGTTCGCCAGGAGAGGCGGCCCGGCCCAGAGGTTCAGCCTGTCCGGCTTCTTCCTTCGGCGCCGCGTGTTCCTGACCGTCACGGTTCAAAAGCGGCAGCAGGTCGTCGGGGATGTAGGCGAACTCCTGCGGACCCTTCTGTGTGTCGAAAAACGCACGCGCCAGCAGCCCGCGGTAGTACAGGACCTCGGCCGGGGAGGCGGGATGGAGATAAATCTTCTCGCGGTCGCGTTTGCCCGCGCCTGCCTCGCGGATGTCACCGTATTTGCGCGTGAAAGTTGGCCAGGGGATGCGTCCGCCCGAGCTGACGAGGGCGCTGATGGCAGAATCCGCTTCGGGGGAGAGCGAGTCGATT
>JBAVVF010000048.1:0-5271 GCA_049697155.1 Anaerolineales bacterium | reverse complement strand
CCCTCTCCACTTGGTTGGGTTGGGATGATCTTCATGGGGCTGATCCCTGCCGGTCTCATTGTGCTGACAGTATTCGGTGTCGTCTGGCTTGTGCGAAACGTCGGCAGCTCCAAGCCGCCAGCTGCTTAACATGAATAATGGATAACGATCCCGCCTGATGCTGCGCGCCTGAAAAACGGCACGCAGCATCTAAATTTGAGACATCGCCCAAGTGGCGGAGAGGTACATTCTCCTCCCCACCGGCAGAAGAAAGTTTCCGGAAATACGGATACAACACCCCGTAGTACCCAAACACTCACGAACAGCAGGGCAAGAATGACACTTCCTCCACCTTTGCAAGCGTATGATTGGACATTCCGGCGGGTCGTGTGGGCAACTCTCGTGCTCATCTCTGTCATCCTTGGCTTCTGGCTTCTCTTTCGCTTCAACCAAGTCATTTTCATCTTATTTATTGCCATCGTGATAGGCACGGTGATTAGACCAGCCGTGGCCTGGCTGCATCAGCGCGGGCTCCCCCTGATGGCGGGGGTCATTCTTGTCTACCTCCTGCTGCTGCTCCTGCTCATAGGCTTCCTGCTGTTGTTATTTCCATTGATCAGCGAGCAAAGTACAACGATTGCTGCTGCAATGCCGGGCTACTACCAAAACCTGCGCGCCTGGCTGATTAATAATCCCAATCAATTCCTTGTGGGCTTAAGTGAATTCGTCCCAGCTGCGTTACCAAAGCTGAAGCCGGTGCAACAAACGGGACAGGAGATGATGGCTTCAGCCGGGCAGGTTGCAGGTTATGTAACGACGGCGGCCAGGGTGATCTTTACAGCCATAATTCTTCTGGTACTCGCTTTTTACTGGACCCTGGAGGGTCCGCGCATCATCCAGTCATCTTTACTGGTGATTCCGCAAACCCAGCGCGAGAGCATTAGCGACCTGATCGCGGCCATGGAAAGCAAGGTTGGTCTCTACATAGTCGGACAAGGTATCCTTTGCATGGTTATAGGTATCCTGGCGCTGATTGCTTATCTGCTGATTGGCTTGCCCAATGCGCTGGTGTTGGCGCTTGTGGCTGGCGTGCTGGAGGCGGTACCGATGGTTGGGCCGCTGCTGGGTGCCATTCCTGCAGCGCTGGTTGCGCTGTCCATAGCGCCTGGCAAGCTGATTTGGGTCATCCTTGCGACGGTGGTTATTCAACAGCTGGAAAACACACTGCTCGTGCCGCGCATCATGAAGAAAGCAGTGGGAGTTAATCCATTTGTCACGTTGCTGGCACTTTTTGCCTTTAGCTCGCTGTTCGGCCTTGCCGGAGCACTGATGGCGATTCCCATTGCGGCCATGATTCAGCTCGCGCTCAATCACTTCGTCTTTCAACAGGCGACCGTGGAAATGGAAGTATCCGAGGGCCGTGATTACGCAAGCCGCCTTCGCTATGAAGCACAGGATTTGGCCCAGGACCTGCGCAAGCAGGCGCGCCTTAAAAAAAGAGGCTCAGATCTGGCCATCAAGCAGATCGAACGTGTGATGGATGAAATTGAGACCATCACAACCAGCCTGGACGCGCTATTGGCCCGAGCCAATAATCCGGATGCAAAATGACGAAACAATTAGTGGTGATCGGTACTGCAGTCATGACCACCTTGCTCGCAGTGGTGGTGTTCTGGCAATTCCGTATTGTGGTCATTTACGTCCTGATCTCGCTTGCGCTGGCAGCCACAGTCCGTCCGATTGACAGGAGCGAATCCAGACACAATTTCGCGAAACGTCTCCTTTTAATTTTGCTCTACGTGGTCAGCATTGGCATCTCCGCTCTATTGATCTTTCTGGTCGGCAGATTATTGATCGGGGATCTTCAAGAATTGGCCCAAAAAATATCGACACAGAGCAGCTGGATGTTGCCCCCCTGGCTGGAAGGCGGCTTTTTTTTCCAACAGGCACTGGATAGATGGCTGCCAACCCCGGATAAGCTCTTTGAAGCAATAACCGGCCAACCTCAAATGATGCTATCCGCTGTTCTCGGCCTGACCCAGGGCGTGGGCGGCAGCGTGAGCGCCCTGATCGTTATTTTGTTCCTGAGCATTTATTGGAGTATCAATCAAAATCATTTTGAACGCCTCTGGCTCTCGCTGCTTCCGTCCGAACAGCGCAAGCATGCCCGAGACAGTTGGCGGACGCTCGAGCACGATCTCGGTGCCTATATCCGCAGTGAAATCATCCAAAGTCTCCTGGCGGTGCTGCTATTAGGACTTGGTTATTGGCTGCTTGGATCCCCATACCCGGCGCTGCTGGCAGTGGTCGGCGCGGTAGCCTGGCTGGTTCCCATAGTAGGGGCAGCCCTGGCCGTGATTTTGCCACTGCTTCTGGGACTGGTAACCGGTGCAGAGCTTGGCATTTTTACCGTTCTTTATACGCTCGTTGTTTTAATTGCCTTGCAAGTATGGGTTGAGCCACGCCTTTTGAAACGCAAGTGGGATAATCCGATTCTGACTCTGGTGATACTCCTCGCCATGGCAGATGCTTTTGGTCTGCTGGGAATCATTGCCGCGCCACCTTTATCGGTTATTTGTCAAATTCTTTGGAAGCTACTCGTCAGTGACCGACTGGCTCCAGATGCAGCAGTTCAGGTTTCAGATCTTAAAGAACGACAGGCAGACCTGCGCCTTGTCATTGAAAAGATGGAAGAGACGCCTCCACCATTGATCGTCAGCAGTATGGAGCGGCTCGCCGGTCTGCTTGAGAAGGCTGAACCGATTCTGAAAGCGGCTCTTCCGCCTGAACCCTCCGATCTATTCCACCCATCCCAGCCTCTCACCGGCGAAGATGGGTCGTCCATATCCACAAAACCCTGAATATACAGAGTAAGCGTTTCTTATTTCCAATTTAAACAACAAAAGGAAACGGCGGTCGAAATACATCAGTAAGCTTCCATCGAATGGCAGGGGCGGCGCGCTCAGGGTCTCCCCCAAGTGGCGGAGACAAACACTCCCCGGCCGATGGATGCGGCTGAATGGTGTTTGCTGTACGATGAGTATAGGACCACCTACATCCAGGAGTCATCGATCCTATCACTGGAAAGAGATTTCCTGTTCTTGCCTATGACCCTGAAGGAGATGCCTCATGAAGAAGTGTAATGAAATAATGACGAAAGACCCTGTTTGCTGCCTGCCAAATGACAGTGTGGCAAAAGCAGCGGAATTGATGAAGAGCGGGAACATCGGATCGATCCCGGTTGTTGAAAACGAGCAAACAAAAAAGCTGGCGGGCATCGTGACAGATCGTGATCTTGCTTTGAAGATCATAGCCGAAGGCCGGGATGCCAAATCCACGAAAGTGGAGGCGGTGATGACGCATAAGGTTGTCACCTGTCGCGCTGACGACGATCTGCAGAAAGCGCTGGATGCGATGACTGAACATCAACTGCGCCGTATTCCTGTTGTGGATAATGACAATAGGATTGTGGGGATCATTGCACAGGCGGATGTGGCGACACGTGCTGATAAGCCGGAAAAAACCGCTGAAATGGTTAAGGAAATTTCGCAAGCCAATGGGATGTAAGAAATGCCCAAAAGATGTCGTTCGGGTTCATCCCGCTGGCATCTGGTGTTTCCATCTTGTTTGCTGGATTTAAAATCGACATGAATACTATGCGTTGTAATTTGCATGTTGCTGCTATTTGGGTATTTGTATTGGGGTTGCTGACCCTGGGCGCCTGTGGCGTGCAGGCGGAGAGGCAGATAGTATTGGTTACACCGGTACAAACATATGTACCTTGTGCGGCCTGTGACCAGGCGACTCTGGCAGCTGCCCTGACCCAGCAGAAGAATAACGCCGATAATCAGGCCGCGGCTGCGGCCGAAATTGTGCGTGCCAATGCACAGGCAACCTTCAATTCAGCCAATGCGACGTTGAGCGCGGTCCAGACCCAACAGCAAAGCGATGCCAATGTTATTGCGGCTCAGATCGCAGCTACCGCCGAAATTGCCCGCGCCAATGCACAGGCGACCTTAAATTCAGCCGGATCGACGCAGAGCGCCGCGCTGACCTCAGATGCAATCTACCAGACCCAGATAGCGGACCTGGCAACCACCGGTGCACAGGCCGTCGTGAATCAACAATATAAAGATGAACTTGCCGCCGGCACGCAGACCGCAATTGCCTATAGCATGTCTACGCAGGCCCAGGTCGCTGCCGCGACATCCCAACAGTATGCCCTCCAGCGCACAGAGGAACAGCAAGGCCCCATCACATTCCTATGGATGTGGTGCCTTCCGGCCTTCATAGTGTTATTCGCGGGTTTGGTTCTTTGGGGAGTCTGGCGCCGACTACAGATTCAGCAAGCCAACCAGCGTATTCTCGAAAAACCCGTTGACAGCTTGCCGGCACTGCCAGTTGAAGTACCACATCATCACCATGCTGGTTCGCTGCCGTATTTGGATAGTGATATTGCCGATGACGGTTATCAGGTCACAAACCCGGAGGATCAAGTGGAACAGTGGCTTGATGAAGTCAAGGGCAAATTGCTGGACAGTGATGAGAAGGATAAAGATGACAATCCAGACGATTGAGCCACAGCATTTCGCTCAAAAAGCCCGGCGAATCAGAGCTCAGGTATCGACGGTCCTCACAAAATGGGGGTTGCTGCCACGATTTAAACGCTGGCGATTGACACAGGATCCAGGCACAGGAATGGTGGTCCTGTTTGGCATACTCAATAACAGATACATAGCCACTCATACCTCAATCCCCTTCAGTAATTACTTCGATCCGCGCTTGCTGCATGATCTCGCAAATGAACTGCAAGTGCAAATAGTATCCTGCAATAGTGATGGGCTTCGTTATGCCTTCATCCTGGATCGGGGCGAGCTCGGCAGCTTACCGACGCATGTAGACTTTCCCTTTATTGAAAACGGCAAACTTTTAGTCCGGGTTGTTTACAGCGATACCACACCATCCAGACCAGCTCCACCTGTAGATATTGCCATGGTTGATGATCAATCGCTGGTGCGCCAGGGCGTGGGAGCTTTCCTGAAGGTCTTTGACGATATCAAACTCAGGGATGATGCGGCCTCACAGCTCTCTGCTCAAAACCTGCCCGATATCGTGATCATAGACGAGGATGAATTCAATAAACGGGTAGCCGAGCACGAAGCCAATCATCAGAAAATCGCAGCGGGATTACCACCCGCTAAATGAATGAGGAGAATCATACATATGAATATAAGAGAAGATCCATTCGAAAACAAGTGGGAACAGATCCGCGCCCAGTCAATGCTATGGTGG
>JBAVVF010000047.1:0-2299 GCA_049697155.1 Anaerolineales bacterium | reverse complement strand
CGGCCATGGGCGGCAACGTGCGCGTCGGCATGGAGGATTCGCTGTGGCTCGGCCCCGGCCAGCTCGCGAAGAGCAACGCCGAGCAGGTGGCCAGGGTGCGTCAGATCATCGAGGGCGTCGGCCTTGCGATCGCCACCCCCGACGAGGCGCGCGAGATCCTGGCGCTGAAGGGCGGGGACAAGGTGGGGTTCTGACCGTTACCGTCCGTAGTGCTGCGCTTCGCCCCACGTTCATGCTAGAGTTCCTGTAGCGAACGGCCGCCCATTGTCCAAGCGGATGTCCACCATGATCATCTCGCATCTTGCGCTGAAAAACTGGCGCAACTTTCGCGCCGTCAACGAACCGCTCAGGGAGCGAATGTTTGTCGTTGGACCCAACGCATCCGGTAAGTCGAACCTGCTGGATGCGTTCCGCTTTCTTCGGGATATTGCCAAATCCGAAGGGGGTGGCCTTCAAAAGGCTGTTAAGGATAGGGGTGGCGTCTCAAAACTTCGTTGCTTGGCTGCACGTAGTGATCCAGAAATTTCAATTGATGTTCAAATAAGTGAGGATGTCGGTGGTCCAATCTTGTGGCGATACGTTCTTGGAATAAAACAAGAAATAAGGGGTTTCCGTCAACCATACGTCTCCTTTGAGCGAGTATGGCGGGATGGAGAAAGAATAATCAACAGACCCGACAAAGAAGACAATAGTGATGAAGAGCGTTTAAAGCAGACATACTTAGAACAAGTTAATACCAATAAAGATTTTCGCGATGTCGCTCGTTTTCTATCTTCTATAACATATCTACATATCGTGCCTCAACTTCTTCGATTTCCTGAGTTTTTTCAAGCAGCACCCATTGAAAATGATCCGTTTGGACAGGGTTTCCTTGAGAGAGTGGCGACTGCGCGCCCTAGTACCCAGCAATCGCGCCTACGGATCATCGAGGGTGCCCTGAAATTCGCTGTGCCACAGCTGCAACAACTTCGTTTTGAGCGTGATGGAGAAACTGGGAGGCCACACCTTGCGGCGCTTTATTCGCATTGGCGCCCGAATGCAGGTTGGCAGCGGGAGGATCAATTCTCAGACGGCACTCTCCGCCTTATCGGACTGCTTTGGGCTCTACTTGACGGCGATTCTCTTCTTCTGTTGGAAGAACCAGAGTTGTCATTGAACTCGGGTATCACAAGGCATCTCGCTGCGCTTATTCATAGGATGCAGCGTCGACGCAGACGTCAGGTTATCGTTACCACGCATAGCGAAACGCTTCTAAATGATCCAGGAATAAGCGGTGACGAGATCCTTGTGCTGTTTCCAGATGCAGAGGGAACGACAGCACGAATAGCCAACTCGATAAAAGAGGTGAAGGATCTATTAGTCCAAGGCATGCCCCCGGGCGATATCGTCCTTGCGAAAACACGATCGCAAAATGCAATGCAGCTGAGCTTCTTCGATGAGTAGTATCGTGATAACTGCTGCCGTGGAAGATATTCTTAGCGAAGCTGTATTGAGAAGGGTGATTGAGCAGATCAACAAGCCATACACAATTGGGCTGGTGCTCTCTGGGAACGGCAAGGGATACTTGAAGACCAAGGCTTCTGGATTTAACAGTTCGGCTAAAGGTTCTCCCTTTCTCCTTCTCGTGGACCAAGATACGAAGGCGGAGTGTCCGCCTGCTCTGATAGCCAGCTGGCTTAACAAGCAACCTTGCCATCATAACTTAGTGTTCCGGGTAGCGGTTATGGAAATTGAAGCGTGGGTGATGGCTGACAGAGCGGCGCTAAGTAGCTACCTGGGCGTTACCCTAAACAAGGTTCCTGCTGACGTTGAGGCTATTGCAGATCCTAAGCGGTTCCTAGTCAACTTGGCACGATCATCTCGCAGTAGGACTGTACGTGACGACCTTGTCCCACGAGAGCAGTCAACAGCGCGAGTCGGTCCGAACTACAACGGAAGTCTGATACAATTTGTTCAAGCACATTGGCAACTCGGTGAGGCTAGGCGCAATGCGCCAAGCTTAGAGGGAATGTACAGGAAGTTGATGGACTTTAAGCCCGAGATTTAGCGGAGGATGTCCTACATATAAAGCGCGCCGCCGCCCAGAGGGTCTGCTGACACTTCTCATGCCCGGTCCACGCGAGCGGCGTAGCAGCCAGGCGCCGCGAAGTGGACGTGAAGGTACTCCGCCCTGGGCTCCCTGAAGAGTTTGCCAACCGCACGCTCAAGCTCGCGTCCGTCTGTCAGCTCGAAGCCGACCATCATCCCCTCGGCATCGAACGAGCGCACCGCCAACATGCGCGACCTGAGCTGCTCGGGC
>JBAVVF010000046.1:0-3561 GCA_049697155.1 Anaerolineales bacterium | reverse complement strand
GCTGACCCACAGGCTTCCCGGAAGGCCGAGGCTTTGAAGCAAATAGTTCATGACCCCGATTTCGGGATTGAGCATGATCCGCCAGATCAATGCGACTGCCACCGGCGTGGCTGCGAACGGAAAAATGTAAATCGCCTGGACGATCTCGCTGCCCTTGAATTCGCGGTTGAAATAAACTGCGATGAGAAGTCCCAGCACCAGTTCGAGGGAAAGGCTCAGGCCACTGAAATAGACCATCACCTTCATGCCGTTTAAGACGCGCTCATCGGAGAAAAGTTCGATGAAGTTGCCGAAGCCGATAAATCTCGGCTGCCCCAGTCCGATGGTCCACTTGGTAAAGGTCAGATACAGGTTATACGCGATGGGAATGATGACGATGAAGAACAGGGCGGTCACCGCAGGCGCTGGGTAGACAAGAGCCTGGTGGCGATCCATGAATCGGCTGAGTGCGCTGGGAGCGGTCTTCATGACGGTGGTTTTTGTCCCGACCATGGGGCGCCGGAATCTGTCCGCCAAGCAGAGGCAAACAGACCCCGGCCGTTTGAAAGCTATCGTTCCATCTTCCTATCCATCAATTCGGCTGCTTTCTTAGCCGAGGCGGCCACATCCTTGCCTTCGATGGCGTCCACGATCACCTGGCCGGTGATATCTCGGATCTCGGGGACGTTGATGACGGGCGGGTTCCACTGGGGCTGGCCGATCTCAAAAGACTTCATCGTGCTTGACGTCCAGTCCGGATGGTCGTCTTTGGATTTATATTCCTTGGAAGTCCACGCCGACGCCCTTCCAGCCGGCACCCCGGCCAGGAGCGCGCCCAGAGAATTATTTTTGTTGGTGGCCCACTGGATGAATAGCCAGGCTGCCTTTTGCCGCTCAGGGGTGCTGGTTTTGCTGATCGAGAGACTCCAGTTGGAAACATGGGGCAGCCTGCCCGCCGGACCGGCCGGGATAACCGCATACCCCGCTTTCCCGGCAACCTTGGACTCCTTGGGGTTTTCATACAATGCCTTGAACACGTTGGCGTCATAGATCATGGCAGCTTTGCCCTCCATGAACATGGACGTGCTTTCGGCCCAGTGGAGCATCGTGCCACCCTGGGGACCATAGTTTCTCAACAGGTCTCCGTAAAACTTAAAAGCGGCGATGTCCTGGGGCGAGGCGAAGTTCGACTTACCCTGGGGAGTGGTCCATGAACCACCGAAGCTGTACAGGAAGTCAACCCACTGGGACGTAGCCGCAGCTCCCTTTCCCCTCAAGGTAATGCCGACCATCTTTTTGCCATCGACCTCCTTGCCGTAGAAAAACTTGGCCGTCTGTTCGAGTTCTTTCATCGTCTGAGGGACCTTTACCTTGAACTGTGTAAACAGATCCTTGCGATAGGCCAAAAGGGATGTCTCGGCATTGATCACGATGCCAATCAGCTTGCCATCCACCGACGAGGCCTTTGCAAAACTGGGGAAGAAGTCCTTAAAATTCCAGTCTGCCTCGGTCAGGGCGGGGTCTGAGTTGTATCCATCCATGGGCTGCAGCCATCCCGCTTTCCAATAGTGGAGATCATCCTGACCCGGCATAATCATGTACCCATCCACCTTGCCTCCGGCATTGAGTTCGATCGTCCGTTTGTTCCGGTATTGATCCTCCGGAAAAGCTTCGATCGTCACTTTGATGCCGGTCAACTTTTCGAACTCGGGCACCTTTGGTTCTATAAACGTGGTAAAGGGATGCTTGTTCATCAGAAAACGGATCTCGGTGCCCTGGAGCTGCTTCCAGTTTACTGCTCCGAGGGCGATCGAAGCAAATGCCCCCACACACATCAGAGCGACCAACGATAAACATACCATTCTTCTTTTCATGTTCTGCCTCCTCTTTAAGTATTTTTGGTTCCGTCGTCAGACCGATCATCTGCCGAGATGAATCTTTCGATTTACACAATGGTTTGCGCCGTCTTCTTATCGAAAATATGGGTTTTGGACATCTTGAGGTCCACGTCTAATGTTTGGCCTACGGTCCATGGCCGTTCCGGGGACTCCATTCGAGCGACGATGGCATGAGGTCCGCAGGTCAGATAAACAAAGGTTTCAGATCCAAGGGGTTCCACCACATCCGCTCGTGCCGTGAGGGTGTTTCCGTGGACGCCGGCTGCTGCAGGGGTGCGTTCCGCCACATCCTCGGGCCGAACGCCGAATATGACCTGTCGGCCGGCATAGGGTTCGATTCTGGGATAGAACGCCTCAGGCAGCCTTACCTTAAAACCGACAGCGTCTATGAAATAGGCGTTCTCTTCGTGGATCAGCGTGGCTTCGATAAAGTTCATGGCGGGTGAGCCGATAAACCCTGCGACGAACCGATTGGTCGGCTGCTTATAGACCTCCAGGGGCGCCCCGGATTGCTGCAGGGTGCCATTATGCATAATGAAGATCCGGTTGGCCATGGTCATAGCCTCCACCTGATCGTGGGTGACGTAGATAATGGTGGCCCCCAGTCGCCGGTGTAGTTTGCTGATCTCGGCCCGCATGGCTACCCGCAGCTTGGCGTCCAAGTTGGAGAGCGGCTCGTCAAACAGAAATACCTTTGGCTTACGCACGATCGCTCTTCCCACTGCCACACGCTGCCGCTGCCCTCCCGAGAGCTGTTTCGGTTTTCGGTTCAGAAGTTCATGGATGCCGAGGATGTCGGCCGCCTCCTGCACACGCTCGTCGATTTCTTCCTTAGGAAACTTGCGCATTTTCAGCCCGAATCCCAGATTTTCCCCGACATTCATGTGAGGGTAGAGAGCATAATTCTGAAAGACCATGGCGATGTCCCGATCCTTGGGCGCGACTTCATTCACCAGGCGGTCGCCGATATAGATCTCGCCGGAGGTCACAGGCTCGAGGCCGGCGATCATTCGGAGGGCTGTCGTCTTACCGCATCCGGAGGGCCCCACCAGCACTGCAAATTCGCGGTCCTGGACTTCAATGCTCAGACTGTCAACCGCCGTCACAGACTTGAATCGTTTCGTCACGTTTTTCAGAATCACACTTGCCACGTGATCTACCTCATTTCAGTTTGTTGGGAAATTGAGAATCGAGAATTCATTAACCCGAAGCAAGAATTAGGGAAGTATCCTTTTCCCCTGCTGGATTCTGATTCCCGACTTCTGGATTCCATTTCCTTTATGTTCGGCTCTCGAGGGTGATTATTTTCCCAATATTCCTTTACAACGAATTGCCTAAATAGAATAAGATGAAAACCCACCATCGACGGGTACGACCACGCCGGTGACGAAACTGGAAGCATCTGACAGGAGCCAGACGAGGGTGCCAATCAGATCCTCCGGCTGGCCAAACCGTCCCATGGGCGTGTGGGCAATTGCCTTATCGCCGCGGGGCAAGAGGTCGCCCGTCTTCTGACTCACAAGCAAGAACTTATTCTGCTCGGTCATAAAGAAACCCGGCGCCAGAGCGTTGACACGGACGCCCGTCCGCGAAAAATGGACTGCCAGCCACTGCGTGAAGTTGCTCACCGCCCCCTTGGCTGCCGAATAGGCAGCCACTTTTGTGAGCGGTGTGAAGGCGCTCA
>JBAVVF010000045.1:0-3843 GCA_049697155.1 Anaerolineales bacterium | reverse complement strand
GATAAGAGGAATCTGCAATTGCTGCGCCGGGTGGCCGTCATCTATCTGCCCTATCTGTTGATCACGATCTTCTTTTACTGGAGCCGTTTCATTTATTTTCCCAGTATTTTTGACACAATGAGCCGTATTGACAGCATCGGTTCAACGCTGAACACGTTCGACGAGTCTTTCACCGGATCCCTGCTAAATCTGTTCAGCCGGATGTTGGTCGATCTGATTTATTCAACGCTGCAGGTCTGGACCAGTGCCATTATTGACTATGAAGGTTTTACCTTTCAAAGAAAGGTGGCCTGGTTTGCATTCGGTTTGGGTGTTGTGCTGGCAGCTTTCTTTGCATTCTTTCATGATACCCATGAAAAGGAAACGCCCGATCATTCATCACCGGTCTGGATGTTGATCGTTGGCTTCGGTTCATTCATCCTGGCCGGCCTTCCAATCTGGGCGATCGGCAAGGAGGTCAGCACGGGCGGCTGGAACGATCGCTTTGCACTGGCTCCCATGCTGGGTGCTGTCTTAATGGTGATCGCGCTTCTGGTTTGGTTCGTCCGCCCCGGCGGACAAAAGCTCATCCTGAGTTTTATGCTGGTTTTTTCGATTGCCGCACAGGTATGGGTCGTCAACAACTACCGCCACGACTGGCGTACCCAGCTTGACTTTTATTGGCAGCTTCACTGGCGTGCGCCTGCATTGCAGTCAGGCACTGCCGTTTTTAGTTTTGAACAACCCTCGCCAAGTGTCACGCATTTTTCACATGCGGGCTTTGCGCTGAATGTTTTATATCATTATCAGACTGAAGATGGTTCACTCCCATACTGGTACTTTGCCCGGCAGTGGCGTTTCGAGTACCAACCGAATGATCCATTCATATATCGCCTGCGGGGCCTTGAGTTTCATGGCAATACCTCAAATGGTATTGCTGTCCTGCATCAGGGCGGAGGCGCCTGCCTGCGTGTTCTGGACAGCGTTTACGCGCGTGACCCTCTTTACAAGGATGGACAGGATATCCTGATCCCCGTTTCCGATCCTGCCCGCATTATCCCCGACCCGCAGGCCCTACCGCCCGATCCGGATATTTTCGGCCCGGAGCCTGTTCGCGATTGGTGTTACTTCTTTGAGAAGGCCGACCTTGCCCGCCAGACAAAGGACTGGAAAACTGCCATTGCTCTCTACAGGCAGGCCAAGCAGCAGGGTTATGCTCCGGGATATGGTGCGGAATACATTCCGTTCATCGAGGCCTATGCTCAAACCGGCGACTGGCAGACTGCCTATGATTTGACCCGCGCGGCGCAAAAGCAAAATGGCGGACTCAAGGAAATGTTGTGCAACAACTGGGCGCGCCTGAGTGAAACCCCCTCGGCGGATGTCAAAATAGTTGAACAGGCCCGGGAAACCCTCGCCTGTTCAGAATAATGAACTATAGAAATGAAAATCGAAACCATAACACTCCATCATGTTTCCATGCCGCTGGTTGCGCCATTTGAGACATCCTTTGGGCGCGAGACGGACCGCCAGTGTGTGATCATTACGCTGCAGGCGGATGGGCTGACCGGCTACGGCGAATGTGTCGCGACCCGCGACCCGGGCTATAACTACGAGACCGCCGGGACAGCCTGGCATATCCTCAAGGATTTTGTTGCACCGTTGATCCTCGGAAAGGATGTGCTGGATGCTGAAGATTTCCAGAAGCGCGTCGAGGGGATTCGCGGCCATCACCTTGCCAAAGCCGGCGTGGAGATGGCGCTGTGGGACCTGCTCGGGAAACGTGACGGCAAGTCGCTGAAGGAAATGTTCGGGGGCAGGCGCGACAGGGTCGAGGTGGGGGTATCGATCGGGATCCAGGAATCGGCCGCGGCGTTGGTGCGGACCGTCCAGTCCTATCTCGAAAAGGGCTATACCCGCGTCAAGATCAAGATCAAGCCGGGCCGCGAAGTCGAAGAGACGCTGTCCGTCCGGCGGGCCTACCCGGACCTGCGTCTGCAAGTAGATGCGAACTCGGCATACACATTAGAGACTGCCGATGCACTCAAACCTCTCGACGAGCTGGATTTACTGCTGATCGAGCAGCCTTTGTACGAGGATGATATTTGGGATCACCGCAAGCTGCAGGCCGAATTCAAAACGCCGATCTGCCTGGATGAGAGCATCCTTTCCCCGCGGCATGCCCGTTACGCGCTGGAGATGAAAGCCTGCGAGATCATCAACATCAAGCCGGCCCGCGTGGCAGGGCTGAGCCAGGGCATTGCCATCCATGACTATTGTCAGGCGCGTAATATTCCGGTCTGGTGCGGCGGAATGCTGGAGACGGGTGTCGGGCGCGCCTCGAACCTGGCCATGGCATCGTTGCCAGGGTTTACGCTGCCGGGAGATATCTCCGCCTCGGATCGTTACTATCAACGCGACATCACAAATGAACGTTTTGGGCTGAATGATGACAGCACAATTGATGTGCCGACTGGTCATGGTTTGGGCATTACCATCGATGAAAAAGCACTGAAGCAATTTGCGCTTTCCGAGTTAACCCTGAAAGTATAATCAAGGCGTTATGCCTAAAAGAAAATCTGATCAGCCGCGAACTTCGCAAGTGCCGCGCAGACTCGAGGCATTCGCGGCAAAAGCCTTGCTTCTGCTGATGGTTTCCGCCTGCGGTGCACAGCCTGTAGTAACTCCTCTTCCTCAGGCCGCTCAAGGATCAATCCCCGTAAGCTCCTCTGTCCAGATCGTGACCTCTACGCCTTCTCCCACCGGTGAATCACAATCCGGTCACGTCCAGTGGCTCTACGCGCTGGTGGCGCCGTTCCCAACAGTAAAGGATGGCGTAACCTTCGATGAATTGCACCTTGCCTGGACGGAAGGGACGGCTCCCGCTCCGTTCAGCGGCGTTCCGCTGTTGATGGAGGAAGCCACCCTCGAGGCATTGACCGCCCTGTGGGATGAGCCGGCCGCGGGCGCGGTGTACATCGTGTCGGGGGACCGCCTGCTCGAGGAGTCCTGGGCGCAGATGCCATCCTGGGCGATTGTTCCATTCGAGAAACTCGAGCCAAAATGGAAAGTCCTGGCCGTGGACGGGCAATCCCCGGTGCGGAAGAACTTTGATATTACAAACTATCCTTTGGTCGCGAGTCTCCCGGTTGAATCCTCGAACAAGGCCCAGCCTTCATCCTTCAGCCTTCAGCCTTCAAACTATGATCCCTCCAAACTTACCACGGTCGTTATGACGGGTGTGACCGCCCTGGTGCGCGCCACTGCTTTGACGATGGAATTGAAGGGCACAACCTATCCCGGCGAAAGAATCCGCGACCTGTTCCGTGAAGCGGATATCATGCACGTCAGCAACGAGATCCCCTTCTTCACAGGCTGCACCTATCCCAAGCCGGATCAGGGCGCGCTCGTGTTTTGCAGCGACCCGAAATACATGGACCTGCTGACCGATGTGGGCGCCGACGTGATCGAACTGACCGGCAACCACTTTGCCGATCGCGGCGCGGCAGGCATGCTGGAAACGATCGAAATATACAAACAAAAGGGACTTCCGTACTTTGGCGGCGGCGTGGACCTGCCGGACTCGCTCGCGCCCGCGCTGTTCGAGGTCAATGGCAACAAGATCGCCTTCATCGGCTGCAACAAACCGGACGTGGGGCGCTTCCCGACGGCCACCGATTACCAGCCCGGCGCCGCGCCGTGCAAATTCGACTACCTCACGGAAAAGATCGCTCAATTGAAATCCGAAGGTTACGTGGTCATCTCAACGTTTCAGTGGAACGAAAGTTACGACTGGCGTCCGGCTCCCCAGCAAAGGGATGACTTCCGGTTGATGGCAGACTCCGGCGCGTCGATCGTCAGCGG
>JBAVVF010000044.1:0-3657 GCA_049697155.1 Anaerolineales bacterium | reverse complement strand
CTGAAGTCCGGCGTGGAAATCGTCACGCTGACCAGTCCGTCAACGGTTGAAAACTTTGCAGCCATCGCACGGAAGAATGGATTGGATCCTTTGCACCTGCCCGGTAACCCCTTGTTTGCCTGCATCGGCCCGATCACCGAAAGGGCCGCCCGCGAAGAGAGGCTGGAAAATATCGTGGTCGCCAAAGAATACACAACCGAAGGCTTGATCGACGTCATCAGCCACCTGGAGGTCCCATGACTCTATTCGAGATCGAACATCACAAATCGTCACTCGCAAGTCGTAAATCGCAAATTTTGAATCGTCCCAGGCGTTTACGTGCAACGCCGGCTCTGCGGGCTATGGTGCGTGAGACCGAACTGAACGCGCGCGACTTCATCTATCCGCTGTTCGTGCGGCATGGGACCGGCCGGAGCGAGATCCGCTCGATGCCGGGCGTCTACCAGCTGTCGGTGGCGGAGGCGGTCCGTGAAGCGCAAGCAGCCAGGCAGGCGGGTGTGAACGCTGTCATTTTGTTTGGGATTCCCAAAGAGAAGGATCCCATTGGACTGGAAAACTTTGCAGAAGACGGCATTATCCAGCAGGCGATCCGCCTCATCAAGAAGGAAATCCCTGAAATGGTGGTCGTGACGGATGTGTGCCTGTGCGAATACACCGATCACGGCCACTGCGGGATTTTGAACACGCGGACTCCAGCGTCTCCAGACGTTGGAAGATCGAAGTCTGGAGACGTCGGACTCCCATTTCCAAGTCTGCCGGAAGGCTATGTGTTGAATGATCCCACGCTGGACGTTCTTGCAAAGGTCGCGGTGTCACATGCGGAAGCCGGCGTGGACATCGTCGCACCGAGCGGCATGATGGATGGAATGGTCGCTGCGCTCCGCGGCGCATTGGATGAGACTGGCTATGAAAACCTGCCGATCCTGTCTTATGCGGTCAAGTATGCCTCGTCGTTCTACGGTCCTTTCCGGGAAGCCGCGGAGGGTGCGCCGAAGTCTGGCGACCGGAAGTCGCATCAGATGGATCCTGCCAACGTACGCGAAGCACTGCGCGAAGCAGCCCTGGATGTGGACGAGGGCGCGGATATGTTGATGGTCAAGCCTGCGCTGGCGTATCTGGACGTGATCCGGATGGTCAAGGATGCCTTCCCCGAGCTGCCGATGGCGGCCTATAACGTCAGTGGCGAATATGCCATGATCAAAGCTGCGGCCGCGAACGGCTGGATCGACGAAGCCAAGGTCACGCTCGAAACCCTGACCGCCATGAAGCGTGCAGGCGCGGACGTGATCCTGACCTATCATGCTTTAGATGCAGCGAAGTGGCTGAAGTAATCCGCCAATCTTCGCTAATCCACGCGAACAGAACTCCAGTCGAACCGATTAGCGACAATTCGCGGGGATTAGTGGAAAAGGAAGTTAATATGACTTTATCAAACCTTAGTGAACGGGCGGCCGCCGAGCGGCAATATCAGAACCAGCGTATGGTCCACGCGGATTTCGACATGGCACCTTTTACCATCGCCTGGGAGGTGACGCGGGCCTGCGCCTATGCCTGTGTCCACTGCCGCGCTGACGCACAGCATTATCGCGATCCGCGCGAGCTTTCGACGGACGAAGCCAAAGCCCTTGTCGAACGGCTGGCGGCATTTGGCAATAATCCCATCCTGATCTTTACGGGCGGCGACCCAATGATGCGGCCAGACCTGTTTGAGCTGATCGCTTACGCTGCCGAGCGTGGACTGCGCTGTTCGCTGACCCCCACAGCCACAGCTCTGCCCACGAAAGAACGTCTCGAAAAGGCCCGCGAGGCGGGCATTCGCCGTGTGGCTTTATCGCTCGATGCGCCGCGCCCGGAGGTCCACGACGATTTTCGCAAGGTCAAAGGCTCCTGGCAGCGCACCATGGAAACACTCCATCGCGCCCACGACGTGGGACTAAGTGTGCAGGTCAATACGACGGTTGCCAAACACAACGTGGACATTCTGCATGAGATGGTTCCGTTCATTCAGGAAGTCGGCGCGGTGCAGTGGTCCGTGTTTTTCCTTGTCCCAACCGGACGTGCGATGGCCGAGCAGATGGTCACTGCCCGGCAGCACGAGAAGGTCTTCAACTGGCTCTACGACCTGGCTCAGGCCGCGCCGTTCGACATCAAAGCCACCGCCGCACCGATGTATCGCCGGGTGGCTATCGAACGCAAACGCGCCGAAAATACGGGTCAGCCCGTCACGTTCCAAAGCGCGGGTTTCCAGTATGCCGATGGGCTTCACCGGCCTACCAAGGGTGTGAACGATGGCAATGGTTTCCTCTTCATCTCGCACATCGGCGAGATCCAGCCCAGCGGGTTTCTGCCTGTTACGGCCGGCATGGTGCGTGAGAACGATGTGGTGGACGTCTATCGCAACTCGCAGATCTTCAAGGACCTCCGCAACCCTGACAAGTACAAGGGTGTCTGCGGGACCTGCGAGTATCGCGATGTCTGCGGCGGCCAGCGCGGACGCGCCTTTGGCATTACCGGTGATTACCTGGAAAGCGATCCGGCGTGTATTTTGGTGAGCGGAGAATAATCGAATGTCAAGACCAGTTCCTTCGACTGCTGACGCCTCAGTCTCTACTCGCTCCTCGCGCTTTCTGCAAGCTTGCAGACGAGAACCTGTCGATACGACTCCCGTCTGGTTCATGCGTCAGGCGGGACGCTACATGCCGGAATACCGCGCGATCCGCGAGAAGTATTCCCTGATCGAGATCTGCCATCATCCCGAGCTCGCCGCCGAAGTGACGCTCCAACCGGTGCGCGCCCTGGGTGTCGATGCGGCCATCCTGTTCGCCGATATCCTCCTGCCGGCCATCCCGCTTGGCGTCGGGTTGGAATTTGCCAAAGGGGAAGGCCCAGTTTTGCACAATCCTGTGCGCACGATGGAGGATGTCAGCAGACTGCGGCCCGTCGATCCCGAAACCGACCTGGGTTACGTGATGGATGCCATCCGCATCCTGCGCGGGACACTAACCCAAGTGCCATTGATTGGCTTTTGCGGCGCTCCGTTTACGGTTGCCTCGTATCTGATCGAAGGCGGTTCGACGCGCGAATTCCTCAAAACGAAGTCCATGATGTATGCTGCGCCGGATGTCTGGCATGCGTTGATGGAAAAGCTTTCCGGTGTGCTGGCAGATTATCTTGTTGCGCAGATCCGGGCTGGCGCGCAAGCCGTCCAGGTCTTCGACTCCTGGGTCGGCGCCCTCAACCCGCAGGATTACGAGAAGTTTGTTTTGCCATATTCACAAAGGATTTTGGGATCAGCCAAAGCGGCAGGCGTGCCGGTCATTCACTTCGGAACGAATACGACGACTCTTCTATCCCTGATGAAGCGCGCCGGCGGAGACGTGATCGGCCTCGACTGGCGCATCCCGCTTGACGATGGCTGGTCCCTGCTCGGGGAGGATGTCGCCGTCCAGGGCAACCTCGATCCGGCCGTCCTTTTCGCCCCGCTGCCGGAGATCAAGTCACGTGTGCACGATATCCTGCGCCGTGCAAATGGAAGACCGGGCCACATTTTCAATCTCGGCCATGGCATTTTGCAGCATACACCTGTGAAAAGTGTGAAGGCGGTTGTTGAGATGGTTCATGAGTTTAGTTCGGTAGTTCGGTAGTTTAGTAGTTTGG
>JBAVVF010000043.1:0-2858 GCA_049697155.1 Anaerolineales bacterium | reverse complement strand
CCGGCAAGGCTGAGCGCCTGATGGATCTGATCCAGACGCGCACACAGGAGATGACGCGTATGGCAGAAGCAGGCGAAACCATTCCTGACCAGCTGCGAGTGCGGCTCGAACAGCATCTTCAACAGACGTTACAGGTCTGCAGCAACATGGATGACCCCGCTCTCGATCGGACCCTGCTGCAGCTGCGCGATCAACTGCAGCAGCATGACCGCCAGATGCAGCAGCTCCAGGTCCATGCTTTGCCAGATGCCCAGCCCATACTGGAACGTACACGCACCCTGCTGCAGACACGACTGCAACTGGTCGAGAGCGGTCTGACCAACCATGAAATGTTCCGCAACACGGTCCGCAATGGATTCAACGACGGGCAAACGGAGACCCCGCCTCCGGACCTGACTTCCACACCTCCTGCGCCAACCGGACAGCAGAACCAGAACGGTCAGCCCACCCAGGCCGGCCCTGACGATGGAAGCGGACCCGGTCCGAATCCTGAACCGGGCGGACTCAATCCCGGCATGACACCGGTCCCCGGTGACGGCGGCAACGGACCAGGCTCGGGAGATGGCTCTGGTGGAAATGAGGGAGGCAACAAGTCCAGTGGGAGCGGCTCCGGTGGCAACGGCCCCTAAAAGATATACAACAACTCCCCGTTATTGAACGGGGAGTTGTCATTTTATGTAACATCAATCATCATCTCCGCCGCCCCCATCCCCACCCTCGTTTCCATCATGACAGGCTGAGCAGGTGGCGGAATGCAGCGTGCTGGTATGGCAGTCACGGCAGCCCGCGCCCTCATGATTTCGGGAAATCGCCGGGTGCGGACCATCATACCGGGCAGACCAGTTATTGACGGTATGGCATCCTACACAATTCTGTCCGAACAGCCCGGCATGATAGGCAGGATCGCCGTGGCAGTTGACACAGGTACTTGACAGCCCGGCAAACTGACCCGAGGAGTGACATTCCTGACAGCCCACTCCCGCATGTCCGCCGATCAACGGGAATTTGGTCAGGTTATGATCGAAGTCGGCATCCTCCCAATCGGAGGGACTATGACAGACAGAGCAGTCGGTGCCATATTCACCCTCGTGTTCGTCATCCTCCCGGTGGCAGGAAAAACAGTCCATGGGCGTGCCCTGCCACTGCCGGTTCACATGGCATTCGTCACACTCCGCTTCCGCATGCTCACCTTCCAGCTTAAAGACCGAAAGGTTGTGATCAAATTTGGCAGGTGACCAGCCTTCGGCTGTGTGACACTCACCGCAATCCAGCCCAAAGCGGCCCTCATGCGGCTCGTCGGACTGGTGGCAGGAATAGCAATCCTGCAACGTCACCGCGAAGTCACCAAATCCGCGCGCATTGATGTGGCACTGTACACAGGCCAGACCAACGTGCTGGCCGGTGAGCCGGAACGAGAAGACACTATGATCGAAATTTTTTCCGAGGCGATCCCCGCCATCATGACAGTCCAGGCAGGCAGAACCAAAGGACAGCGTGTGCGCCGTCATGTACCCCAGATCCTCTTCACGGTGACAGGTATCGCAGGTTTTCAGATCGAAGGTCGTGATATCGCCCGCATGGCAGTCGTCGCAGACGAACGGCTCATCCGTAGCCGTCTGCGAGTGGCCCTTCAATGAGAATCCCACCACCTCGTGCGGAAAAGACTCGTCGCTGAAGACCGTCAGCTGCGCATCCGGGCCGCGATGCTCCGGGTGACAATGCCGGCAGCCCAGGTCGGCGTCATCGTGCATCAATGTGCCGTGCACCGTCGCGACGTTGCGCATGTCCCCAGCAATATCGGTATGGCAGGTTGTGCAGCGATCCGCCATGCTGTCCGCTTCCCAGGGCGCGGTATGACAGGCCTCGCAGTTCCCGCCGGTCGCGGCATGCGACGTGACCCCGCCCAATTTTTCATCTCCCTGCGCGCTCAAAGGTCCCGGGTTATACATCAGCCCGCCGCGGGCGTAGGCATAGCCTGCGATGGCAAAGGCGGTGATCAATGCAGCAATGATGCCTGTGCCGGTCAGACAACCCAAACGATTGCTTCTCATTCTGCCTCCCTTTTACTTCAGAAGAGTGGCGTAATATAACGCCGCGCCGATATGCACAAAAGCCGACACGAACAGCGCCATGCCAATCGGAATATGGACGGTATGCCAGAGCGCCAGCAGGGTCCGGGCATGCTTGAGCGCCTCCTGGGAAAGGGTGCCTTCGATCTCCAGTCCGTCCAGGGTACGCGGGATGCGGGTAAAAATGTAGCGTCCCACGAATCCGCTCACGACGATGATGACCGCGAAAAGCGTGGACACGCCGGCCAATCCATTGAACTTCCAGGATGTGTGCAGCAGGACCATGTAAGGTCCTACAATGCCTGTAAAGATGTGAAATTCAAGCCAGGTGGACATTCTCCCCCACCTCACAGTGCGGCTTCTTTTGCGAAGGCTGTACAGCGTTTCGGTCATGAGCATGAAAATAAACCCGACGATCCCAATGCCATGCCCTAACAATTCGCTGGCCGGCGGCACTGCGCGCGTCGCATAGATCACCGCCCCGTACAGACCCGTGATCACCACCATGGCAAGAAATGCCAGCCAGAGTTCCCTGTTTCCACGCAACATATGCCCTCCCGATTAGAAATGTACCGCAGGATCAGAACCTGATTTTTCTCACTTCCTGCCTGCCCAAAACTCGGCGACGATATCACCCACCCTGGCGTCCGGCATCAACAACCTTTCCCGGATCGGCGATATGTCGATATTCCCGGAGATGATCTTTTCGAGCGGCATGGACAGCTTCTGGTCGCCCATGACGATCGCGCCCAGCAACGTCCTTTCACCCACCAGCAGACGCAGTCGATT
>JBAVVF010000042.1:0-6787 GCA_049697155.1 Anaerolineales bacterium | reverse complement strand
TTGATCACCTCTCTGTATCTAAAGCTTCTGTCAGGATTTGATGGATCCCATATAAGCGCCAGGAAGTCGCCCTCTTTTCCAACTACCATGAAAAGTGAATACCAGGTATCGGGGCTTAGAGAGAAGTTTCCCGGGATGCTGCCGGAACCCCTTCCTTCCTTTCCGAAAAAGAGATTGGCGCTAGAGTATCCTCGTCTTACATAGACACCAAACCGTTTATATGAGTTGGTGTTCCACACCCTGTTATCAAAATACATCTCAAAATTTTCCTCGGCGGTGAATTTGAAGTTTATGATGACACCCTCGCCTTCCTGGAAAGTACCATTGTGAGCTAATCCATACCAGGCATCGCCGCCTTCTCCCACAAGCTGTAATACCCCGTTTGAAATCTCGTAGCTCGCATTCCACCTTGCGCCATTGTCGAATGTGTCTACTTTAACAATTCGAACACTTTCCAGATACTTCGTTAGCACAGCAGGTGGGGCAACGGTTGGAGTGGGAGTAATTGGCGTTGGCGTGGGTCTTGGCGTCGACGTATGGGTTGGCCGAGAAGTGGTTGTGAGTTGCGGAGTGTTTGTTGCTACAGGCGGCACATAAACTGACTGACAGGATACAAGAAGCCAGCAGCATAATCCGGGAAGAATGAGCCATTTTTTGATTCCCATACCCTTTTCCTTTGCTGATGTCAGGATGAATGAATTCCGCCTGACATTGTTTATTGCATGAATTGTACATGCGCGGCTGGAAAACGGCAATTGTATTTTATCCCTCCTCTCTTCACAGTGAATTCACAACCGAATCCTATACTCCTGGCATAAGTTCAAACAAAGGAGTAACACATGAATGGAAATGCTGGTTTACGAGTTGTTTCGGCCCTGGTGCTGGTCGCGGTCATTGCCGCGATCGGATACTTTGCCTTCCAGGCGGGTGTGGCCCAGGGATCGCCGATCACCATCCAGGCACCCTCGGGGGAGACTGTGCCTGCGCCATATCCCTATTATGGTCACGGATATGGCATGCCCTTCCATCACCGTCCATTCGGATTCGGTTTTGGATTCTTCGGATTCCTGATCCTGCTCTTCCTCTTCTTCGCCGCGCTCCGGGCACTGCGCTTCCTCTTCTGGGGTCCGCGCTGGGGCTGGGGTCATCACGGCGGGCATGGTCATGGTCCCTGGGGACACTGGGAAAACGGTGTCCCGCCCATGTTCGAGGAATGGCACAAGCGGGCACATGGGGAAGGGCCCGAAGAAAAGAAAGAATAAGAACGTATAATGTAGGGGCACAGCGGGACAAAGAACCGTTTTGGCTTTGAGCGACTCGCTGTGCCCCCTACGCTGAATTTATGAAAACCATCCTCGTTGTGGACGACGAACCCAAGATCACCCAGCTGGTGCGCGATTATCTGGAGCGCGCCGGCTTTGGGGTTCTGGTCGCGTACGATGGGAAGAAGGCCCTGTCCCTGGCGAAGACCGAAAAACCGGACATGGTCGTCCTGGACCTCGGCCTGCCTCAGCTCGATGGGCTGGACTTCACCCGCGAGTTTCGCAAAACCTCCAACGCGCCGATCATCATGCTGACGGCCCGGGCCGAAGAATCGGACAAGCTGATCGGCCTCGAGCTGGGCGCGGACGATTACATCACCAAGCCGTTCAGCCCGAAGGAACTGGTCGCGCGTGCCCGCGTCGTCTTCCGGCGCATCGAGAATGCCTTGTCGGCAAACGCCGAGATGATCCGCGTGGCGGACCTGACCCTGGACGTCCCAAGAATGCGCGTGATGGCAGAGAGGCGCGCGATTGAAGAACTGACGCCCACCGAATTCGAACTGCTGGCCACCCTGACGCGTCAGCCCGGACGAGTCTTCACGCGCGCCCAGTTATTGGACGCAATCCACGGTGTGGCTTTTGAATCGTACGAACGGGCCATCGATGCCCACATCAAGAACATCCGGCGTAAGATCGAAGTCAAGGCCAGCGAGCCACAATACATCCTGACCGTCTATGGTGTTGGCTATAAGTTCACAGACAAATGAGAAACCATCCGCGTTTTTCCCATCGTCAGCGCCCGCCCTGGTGGCCCGAAAATGAAGAATGGCCGCCAAAACGCTGGCAGCACATGCGCGGCAATCCCTTCTTTCGCCGGATGGGATGCTTCTTCTTTGGATTCACGTTCCTGGCATTTGTAGGACTGCTGGGTATCCTGCGCTGGATCCTGGCTCCCTTTCTCGATTTTCACGGCTCTCCGCCACTCAGCCGGCCCGACTTCATCTTTCCACTTGGCTTTCTTGGATTTATCCTGCTGGTCTTCGCAGTCGGCTGGGGGGCGCGCAGCCTGCGCCGCATGTCCACGCCATTGGATGATCTGTTCAATGCCTCGGAGCGGGTGGCAAATGGAGATTATTCGGTGCGTGTCGAAGAGCGGGGCACTCCCGAAATCTATTCGCTGATGAGAAGCTTCAATTCCATGGCCGAGCGCCTGCAGCTCAATGATCAGCAGCGCCGAAACATGCTGGCGGACGTGACTCACGAGCTCCGGACGCCGATTACGATCATCCAGGGCAACGTCGAAGGAATTTTGGATGGTCTGTATCCCGCCGACGAAGCGCGCCTGAAGTCGATCGTCGAAGAGACACAGATCCTCTCCCGCCTGGTGGACGATCTGCGCACACTGGCGCTGGCGGAGAGCGGCGCGCTGCGCCTGAAGCGCGAGCCGACCCATCTGTCCGAGTTGATGCGCGAGGCTGTCTCCTGTTTCGAAATGCAGGCAGATGAGAGGCGGATCAGGCTCGAGGTCCTTCTCGACGAGGGCGAGGATGCGAACATCGACCCTCAGCGTGTCCGGGAAGTGCTGACCAATCTGCTCTCGAACGCGCTGCGTTACACCGAGCCCGGGGGCGTGGTCCGCGTCCGATTGACAGAAACAGGCTCAGGCGTAGAGCGCAGCGTGAACATCTCCGTCGAGGACAACGGCCCGGGGATCGCCCCTGCCGATCTGCCGCATGTCTTCGAGCGTTTCTACAAATCAGGCGACTCGGGTGGGATGGGCCTGGGGCTGTCCATCGCAAAGTACCTGGTCGAGGCGCACGGCGGGAAAATCTGGGCGGAAAGCGAAATGGGGCAGGGAACAAAGATTTCATTCTCAGTTCCATTGTAGAGGCGGGGTCACCCCGCCCGTGTGGTAAAATATCCGCTTGTGATTTCAGCCCGCATGCGTCCTTTCCGCAACCTCTCTAGGCCTGTCTGAAACACAAATTGCTGATCGCCAACGGAGACGTTAGAGAACGTCTCCTACGCGGTTGAAAATCTAAAGGAGTAAGTTCAATGGTTCGTATTCGTTTACGTCGTATTGGTCTCAAAGGCCAACCCACGTACCGCATTGTGGCTGCCGACAAGGAGTCACCGCGCGATGGTCGTTTTCTGGAAATTTTGGGCTTCTATAACCCACGAACAGAACCTTCGACAATCCATGTCAAGGAAGACCGGGCTTTTCACTGG
Source organism: Anaerolineales bacterium (assembly GCA_049697155.1). GTDB lineage: Bacteria > Chloroflexota > Anaerolineae > Anaerolineales > Villigracilaceae > Defluviilinea. Next base: position 3,296 of record JBAVVF010000042.1, on the reverse strand, counting down.
ATGAAGAACGGCGCCCTGCCGACCGAATCGGTTGCTCAGATCTTCAAGAGCGCCGGCGTTCTGGAGCGCTGGGAACGTTTCAAGAAGGGTGAGGCGATCGAGACTCTCCTGAAAGAATCAGAAGAAGCCGAAGTCAAACGCGGCGCGAGCGTCAAGACCGGAAAGTAATATACCTGACCCGAAACCCCTTCCCGTCAGGGAAGGGGAGCGAGGTTGGAGTTGATATGAAAGATCTGATTGAATATATCGCTAAATCCCTGGTGGATCATCCCGACGAAGTGCAGGTGCAGCAGAGTGGAGGCGGGTCACGGGTCCGCATCGAACTCAGCGTCTCGAAGGATGACATGGGGCGCGTGATTGGCAAGGGCGGCAAGGTTGCCAACTCCATCCGGACACTCCTGCGAGTGGCGGCAGAGCGGGAAGGCAAGCAGGCCACCCTCGACGTGGTCGAGCCACAATAATGCCCGATACAAAGAACGCTCCAGGCTCGCCAGACGGCGAGCCTGTCTATTTGGTGGTTGGCTTTCTTCGCCGTCCACATGGTGTGCAGGGTGAGATCATCATGGACCTGCATACCGACTTCCCGGAGAGGCTTCGCACGGGAAGAAAGCTTTTCGCGGGCGAAGAGCATAAGCCTATGACGCTCGCAGGTGTGCGGCCGCATGCCAAAGGCATGCTGGTGAAGTTCAAAGGCATCGATACTCCCGAGGCTGCCGGACAGTTTCGCAATCAATGGGTGTACGTCAAAGCGACCGGGCTGCCGAGTCTGCCCGAAGGCAAGATATATCAGCACGAACTCTTTGGCTTCGAAGTGGTTGACGAGAACGATGTTTCACTCGGGCAGCTTGTGGAAATCATCGAGACCGGCGCCAACGACGTCTATGTTGTCAAAGCTGCGGACGGGCGCGAGATCCTGCTCCCGGCGATTCCCTCCGTCGTTCTGAAGGTTGACCCTGTCCGTCGTTTGATGCGCGTACACATGCTTGAAGGGCTGTAGGTCACGCTGCCTCCTTCGGAGACTTCGCAAGCGTGACTTACCTGGTAAATTATGAGTGACAAACGCTACTGGATTGGTTTCAACCTGATCAAAGGCATCGGCGCGGTGCGTATGCAGGCGTTGATCCGGCATTTCGGAGACCTGGAAATGGCCTGGAAGGCCGCGCCGGCCGACCTGGCGCAGGCTGGACTGGGGTTGAAGCTGATCGAGCGCATCGTCCAGGCCCGCGTGGACGTTGACCTGGAGAAGGTCTGGGCAAAGATCGAGTCCCAGGGCATCAGGATTCTGACCTGGGAGGATGAATCGTATCCGCAGCGGCTGAAGGAGATCGACCAGCCGCCGCCCGTGCTGTATGTTCGCGGCGAATATCTGCCTGACGATTTGTTTGCCGTGTCCATTGTCGGCACGCGACGCGTCACTGCCTATGGCAGGCAGATCACGGAGGAGCTTGCCTCCTTTCTGGCGGCCAACGGGATCACCGTAATCAGCGGGCTGGCGCGCGGTGTGGATGCGATCGCTCACGAGGCGGCACTGCGAGCCGGCGGACGAACCATTGGCGTGCTCGGCTCCGGCGTCGATAAAATCTATCCGCCCGAACATCGCACTCTGGCAGAACAGATGATGGAACGCGGGGCGATCGTCAGCGATTATGCGCCGGGCACACCTCCCGATGCCTCGAACTTTCCCCCGCGCAACCGCATCATTTCAGGGTTATCATTGGCGGTTGTCGTAGTCGAGGCAGGCGAGACCAGCGGTGCATTGATCACGGCCGAGTTTGCAGCTGAGCAAGGACGCGAAATCTTTGCGGTTCCTGGTAGTATACTTGCGCCGCAAAGCAAAGGCACTAACAAACTAATTCAGCAGGGTGCGCTGCCTTTGTTGAGCGTGGACGATCTGATGCAGGCCCTGGATCTGACTCGTGTCGGCGAGCACAAAGCCGCGCGAAAGATCATCCCCAGCGATGAGACCGAAGCACGGCTGATGAATGTCCTGGGGGATGAACCTTTACATGTCGATGAGATACGCAATCAAACTGAGTTGCCTATCGAAAAAGTTTCGGCCACATTAGCGTTGATGGAACTCAAAGGGATGGTGCGTCAGGTGGGTGGCATGAGCTATGTCGCTGTGCGTGAGGTACAATCCGACTACTTTACCTAGTTAGGATGAGGATAAGATATGGAACACACTTATGCGGTAATCATGGCCGGAGGCGGCGGCACCCGCCTTTGGCCCATCTCAAGAAAAGAAACACCCAAGCAGCTGCTTCCTTTACTGGGCGGCAAGGAAACCCTGTTCCAGGGCACGATTGCCCGTCTCGAAAACCTTTTCCCGCCGGAAAGGATTTTGATCGTGACGGTTGCCGAACAGGCCCGCGAGATGCAGAAGCAGGCACCCTCCATCCCGGTGGAAAATTACTTGATCGAGCCGGCTCCCCGCGGAACCGCCTCTGTGGTAGCATTGGCGGCTGCGGTGCTCCAGAAACGCGATCCGCAGGCCATCATGGCCATCCAGACCGCGGATCATTACATCCGCAACAAGGATTTATTCCACTATTTGATCCGGGCCGCGTTTGAAGTTGCAGAGAACAATTATCTTGTCACACTCGGCATCTCGCCGACCTATCCTTCCACGGGGTATGGTTACATTCAGCAGGGCGAGACACTGAACGGGAATTACCGCTATCCCGTCTATGCCGTCAAACGTTTCAAGGAAAAGCCCGACGAGGCGACTGCCCAGCAGCTGCTGCGCAGCGGCGATCATTCCTGGAACAGCGGCATGTTCGTGTGGCGCGTGGACGCGATCCTGGCAGAGATTGAAAAACAAATGCCGGAGCTCTTCCAGGCGGTCAGCAAAATTGCTGCCGCCTGGGGAACCGCGCAGCAGGACAATGTCCTGCGATCGTGCTGGTCTGATCTAAAAAGCCAGACGATCGATTATGGCGTGATGGAAAAAGCCGAGCGGGTTGCCGTCCTGCCGGCAGGCGGTTTGGGATGGAGCGATGTTGGCTCCTGGGATTCGCTCTTCGATGTCCTGCTGCCTGACATGAACGGGAACGTGGCGACGAATGGGCAGCACCTCGCTGTCGATACAAACAATACGCTCATTTACACCCGGAATGACGAGCGGCTTGTTGTGACCATCGGTCTGGATGACATGGTCGTCGTGGATGCAGGTGACGTTTTGATGATCTGCAAAGTGGATCAATCCCAGAAGGTCAAGGATGTAGTGGAACACCTGAAAAAACATCAACAGGAGAAATATTTATAACCATGTCGTTGTGAGGAGTGATGCCTCACCT
>JBAVVF010000041.1:0-3329 GCA_049697155.1 Anaerolineales bacterium | reverse complement strand
TCCTGGTCATTACGCTTTGTCTGATTGGCTATTTCGTGCTGATCTTCATCACTCCGGAGTCGCAGCTCAACGTCCTGCCCCCGGGAGGCGGACCCTTTGGGAATCCTCTGCCAACATTGACGGCCACGCCGATGCAACTGGAACCCACCTGGACTCCCAGTCCTACACTGGCGCTCACGCCGAGCAACACGCCGCGCCCGACGTTCACTCCGATCTTCACCGATACACCCTTCTCGCTGGTCCCACCGACCAAGACCGCGAAACCGACCAACACCGCTAAGGTTACTTTTATCTTTTCTGTGACAGTGAAGCCCATTTCAAGTACGATCTACCTTCCTGAGACCGATTGTTCTTATTTTGGTGTGGCCGGTGAGGCTGTGGATGTGAATAATGCTCCCTACCTGAAGGGCATTGTAAAGGTGGGTGGACTGCTCGATGGGCAGGTGATTGATCCGGAGTTGCACACAACTGTGACCGGTGTGGCACCAGTGTTCGGCCCGGCTGGCTTTGAAATGAAGATCCCGGAAGTACAGGCCCTGGTGAACTCTACGGAGACACTCTGGATCCAGATGTTCGATACAGCCGGAGTACCGTTATCCGATAGAAAATATTTCAATACTTATGACGACTGCGAAAGGAACCTGATTCAGGTGCGGTTCAAGGCGATAAAGCCGATACCATAAAAAATTACTTTTGGAATTGAAAAGGCGAGCCGCGGGCTCGCCTTTTTTGCTAGACGGCTACGTTCCAATGCTCGTACTTCTTATTCTTCCCGCGTAAGATGTCTTCGTACATGGCGCGCAGCTGTGTCGTGATTGGCCCCATGACGCCCTGACCCACCGGGCGGTGATCGATCTTCGTCACGGCGATGATCTGGGCGGCTGTGCCCGTCATAAACATTTCCTCACAGATGAACACCTCCGTGCGGTCGATTGAGCGCTCCATGACGGTCAGTCCGAGCTCGCTGCGGGCCAGTTCAATGACCGACCGGCGGGTGATGCCTTCCAGGATGTTATCTGTAACGGGCGGTGTGACCAGAATCCCATCGCGCAGCATGAAGATGTTCATGGCCGAGCCTTCAGAGATATGCCCGTTGTTATCCAGCACCAGGGCCTCGTCGAAGCCGGCCCGGTTCGCATCCGTTTTGATGAGCGCGGAGTTGGCGTAGGCCCCCGCGACATTGCCGCGGGCCGGGATGACGTTGTCGTCGATGCGCTTCCACGAAGAGACCGTCACGTGGGCGTTGGTATCGTTCTTCACGTAAGGCTCATAGGCGATCACGAACATGCAAAACTCATCCCTCAGATCGTGCAGCTTGACCCCGATGCCCAGATCGGCCTTGTAAAACGAGGGGCGCATGTAGATATCCTGCTGCCAGTTGTCGGTGCGCAGGAGATCGAGCGTCAGCTGGATCAGGCTTTCCTCATCGTAGCTGGTCTGCATGGCCAGCATGCGCGCCGAATGCAGCAGGCGGCGAAAATGGTCATAGGGACGAAAAACGAAGAGACGTTTTTTCTCTTCGTTCCAGTATGACCGCATGCCGCCGAATACGGCTGTGCCATATAAAAACCCGTGGGTTGTAATGTTGATTTTTGCTTCCGAAAGCGGAACGACCTTTCCCTCAAAAAAAGCGTGCTTCGAGAGATCCACCAGAACACCTCCAAAAAGGATTAAGGACCAACTCTTACAGCGGAATTATACCTGATTCACTCCGTTTCACTCTCAGCCGCCGTCCCTACTATTGAATCGACCCTTGACAATGGGAAAAATCCCGTTAAAATCTAATTTGATAATCATCGAATTAGATAGAAGAGAGTGAAAATGAACGAACAGCCTGAAATGTTATCCTTTGTCAAAGCCATGGCGTCGGCCGAGCGTCTGCGCATCATTGGGGTGCTGGTGCGCGGGCGCGCCAGGCAATCTGAAATTGCCGATCAACTGCACCTTCCCGCCCGGGATGTGTTCAATCACCTGTCTTTTCTCGTACACGTCGGGGTTGTGAATGAGAACGATGGAATCTATGACCTGGACGAGAAGGCCATCGAGTCGCTGGCGCGCGGACAGTTCGAAGGCACGCGTTCCTCCTACGAGGCGAAGGATGCCCCCGAAGATGCCCGCAAAGTATTGAAGAGCTTTCTCAACACGGATGGCTCGCTCAAGCAGATCCCACCCATGGGAAACAAGCTGCTCATCGTCCTGAACTTCATCGTGGACGCCTTCGCGTTCCATACGAACTACACGGAAAAGGAAGTCAATACCATCCTGCGCCGCTTCCACGTGGACACGGCCGCGCTGCGCCGCTATCTTGTCGATAACGGCTTGATGGCGCGCGAGAGCGACGGCACAAGGTACTGGCGGGTGAGAAAGGAGACAGAATGAGCGAAGAACTTGTCACTTTCTTCAAGGCCTTGGCCGACAAGAACCGGCTCAAGATCGTGGGCCTGCTGGCAGAGAAGCCTTACAGCGTGGAAGAGCTGGCGGCGCTGGTGGGTCTCAAACCGCCGACTGTCTCGCATCATCTGGCAAAACTGGTCGAGGCCGGCCTGGTCAAAGCTCATTCGGAGAGTTACTACAACGTGTACCAGCTCGATCAAGCCATGCTGGAGGCCCGGACGCGCAGCATGTTCTCGCAGCAGGAACTTTCGAATGTTGCCTCGGAAGTAGATGTGGATGCCTATGATAATAAGGTGATCAAAGACTATTCCAGGCGCGATGGCAGCCTGAAAACACTCCCGTCCCAGCGCAAGAAACTGGAAGCGATCCTGCGCTATGTTGTCAAGGCGTTCGAGGTCGGCAGGCGTTACAGCGAAAAGCAGGTCAATGAGACGCTGGCACGCTACCACGAGGACACAGCCACTTTGCGGCGCGAACTCGTCGGTTACGGGCTGATGAAGCGCGAGGGCGGAAGGGGAGAGTATTGGAGAGTTTGATATGTCGTTGCGAGAGCGGCACCGCGCAGCGGTCCGCCCGAAGCAATCTCCTTATTCGCAAACAGGAGATTGCTTCGTCGTGGCGCCGCTTCGTCTCCGGGCTTTGTCCTCCGCTCAGCGCGAGGCGCCACTCCTCGCAACGACATGCGTGATTCAAAAGACACGGAGAAATTCCGTGTCTTTTTGTTTACTTCTTGGCGATTTGTTCCCGGTTGACCAGCCCCCTCTGCCAGGCATACACTGCCACCTGGGTCCGGTCGGCCAGATGCAGCTTGCTCAGGATGTTGCTCACGTGACCCTTGACCGTGTATTCGCTGATGACCAGCTTCTCGGCGATCTGGCTGTTCGTCATGCCGTTGGCGATCAGCCGCAGAACGTCTAGCTCACGTTCGGTCAGCT
>JBAVVF010000040.1:0-8600 GCA_049697155.1 Anaerolineales bacterium | reverse complement strand
CGCTAATCCTTACCCTGGCATTTATCCTGGGACTCGCTTTTGGAGGCTCCTTTTCAGCCTTTACAATTTTATTGGTCATTTCATTGATCTCCTATGCACTGAGTCGCACACGATATTACAATGCCGGCTCCTACTTTTTCGCCTATGGGCTTACATCCCTTGCCTACCTGAGACTGTACCTTGGGCAAGCAGGTGGATTTGAGGAAGATATCACCACAATCGCACATGTTGCTATTGTGGTAGCAAGTATTCTGTTACCCGTGAGAGGGCTTGTTGTATTAGTCCTTCTCTCGGCAAGTGCAACGTGGACCGCCGGTCTCTATTCGCAGGTACCCATGCCTTCAGATGGTTTTGCCAGAACGTCAGGCGTCTTCATGTTCATTGGTCTCATTTTGATTGGAGCTAATATTTTTCGAGCCTGGATCGAAAGAGCACGTCTCGAAGATGTCAACGATATCAATCGTGAGCTGGAAAATCTCACAGGTACCCTGGAGAAACGTGTGGAAGAGCGGACGGCCGAACTCGAAACAGCGAACCGGCAGGTTTCAGGCCGAGCAGCCCAACTGCAGACGATCACCGAAATGTCCGAAGCCATCTCCGAACTGCAGGACCTCAATGCGATCCTGCCAGCCACCACAAAGCTGATCAGTGAACGTTTTGGCTTCTACCACGTGGGTATTTTCCTGGTGGATCAGAATCGTGAATATGCCATTTTGCAGGCCGCCAACAGTGAGGGCGGTGAACGGATGCTGAGGCGCAACCATAAGCTGATGCTGGGAACCGGTGTAGTCGGCTTTTGCGCCCAGACCGGCCAACCCCGCATCGCCCTGGATGTTGGAGCGGATGCCGTCTTCTTCAACAACCCGGACCTGCCCGGCACCCGATCCGAGACTGCCCTGCCCATGAAGTCGCGCAACGAGACGATCGGCGTTCTCGATATTCAAAGCCTCCAGGCGAATGCCTTTTCGACGGAAGATCTGCAGACGCTGACAGCGCTTGCCAACCAGGTATCCATCGCGCTGGAAAATGCCCGACTGTTGACTGAAACCCGTGCGGCCCTGGCACAGGTGCAGGAAGTGTACAACGCCTTCACGCACGCGGAATGGAGTCGCACGATCACAAAGATTGAGCAACCGGGCTTTCGCTATCAAACCGGCCGCATCGAAATGCTGGAAAACGAAATACAGACTCCTGAGGTGATTTCAGCGGTGCAGACTGGTGAAGTTACAACAAATCAGACCGACGGATCCAGAGACAGGCGCGCCACCGTAACTGTCCCGGTCAAACTCCGAGGCGAGGTGATTGGCATCCTGCACGTCGAATCCAGCGACATGGTCAAACAGTGGCAGGACGATGAGATCAGTCTTGTACAGGCAGTCGCCGAACGTGCCGCCCTCGCAATGGAAAACGCACGTTTGTTTCAGGAGGCCCGTCGGCGTGCCGCAAAGGAACGTTTGATTTCGGAGGCCAGTGCCCGCATCAGCGGCGCATTCAACATTGAGAGCATCTTGCAGACAACGGCCGAAGAACTGGAACATGTGCTGGGCGGCTCCGAAATATCCATCCAGTTCGAGAGCAAGGAGTAACCGTGACTTCAGATCAAAATCCACTCCTCTCCGAATCGCAGCAGCGAACCCGTGGAGTCTGGTTATCGATCGGGATTCGGACGAAGATCGTGACAGGCATTCTGGGTACAGGCATACTCGCACTGGGTATATTCATCTTTTTTGCGCTGAATCAGACTGGGCAACTCACGGATGCTCTCTCGGGCAGGCTTGAAGAAAGTGTTAAGGAGCTGGCAGAGGAACAGCTGAGAAATACAGCCTTTACACAGGCCAGCCTTGCAAACCAATCCTTTGAAAATGCCATGCAGGCAGTCACCGGACTGGCTCAGACCTGGTCGTTACTTCAGGACCAGAAACAAAGTCTCAATGAGTCCCCCTACTGGGACGCCGCGGCCGAGCTGATCCCGATGGACCAAGGGCAGTACGGAAACTCGACCAGCGATCCGGCTTCTGTATTCGTGCCGACCGGCACGCAAATGGACGAATCCTTAATCAGGGATTTGAACGTCATGGCACATCTTGACTTTCATGCTCCAGAGGTCTTGAGAGCATATCCATCCCTGCTGGCTGTCTATGCCATTGACACAAGAGGAGCGCTCCGTTATTACCCAAACGTCAATCTGGCATCCCTGGTCCCGCCGGATTTCAACCCTGCGACTCAAAGGCCATACTACAAAATTACGGCACCCCTATTTAATCCACAGCGGCTGCCTCGCTGGGCGATCCCATATGAGGATGCCGCTGGCGGCGGGCTGGTTGTAACGGTTACTGCACCTGTTTATGATGGCGATCGGTTCATGGGTATAGCAGCAGCCGATATGCAATTAATCGGGATCACGGAACAGATCAACTCCGTCGAATTTGGGCAAACAGGGTATGCATTTATGCTTGATGAGGCAGGTCGTATTCTCTCTATGCCCCAGGCCGGGTATGAACTGTTTGAACTCCGCCCGGAGGATACAAAGGGTGAGGGGTTCAGCCTTCTGGGTTTGGGTACCGTCGAGCTGCAGGCCGTGACCAAACGTATGACCGCCGGCGGAAGTGGTCTGATGACTGCAACTGTCCATGGAGTCGATTACTATATTTCCTTTGCTCCGATAGAAGCCAATGGATATAGGGTAGCACTGGTCGTCCCGATTTCAGAGTTACAGGGGGCCATCGTTGCAGCGCGCAACCAGACAGAGCAGCAGAAACAGTCCACTTTACAGACAGCAGTAATCATCCTGATTTTGCTGTTTGTGGTGTCCATTGTAGTAAGCCTCGGGCTTGGTCAGGTCATTGCGGCTCCGATCCAGCGCCTCACCCAGGTCTCGACGGAGATTGCCGGCGGGGACCTGTCTGTGCAGGCCAGCGCCACGACCCGGGACGAAATTGGCACACTGGCTCGATCATTCAACACAATGACAGCCCGCCTGCGAGAGACCCTGGATGGGCTGGAGCGCAGAGTTGAGGAACGCACGTCCGAACTCTTGTCCGCCAACGAGAGGAATGAGCGGCGCGCCAAGCAATTTGAGTCCATTGCACAGATTGCGCGTACGATCAGTTCCACGCGTGATCTGGATGTCCTGCTGACACAGATTACAAACGTGATCAGCCGTGAATTCAATTTTTATCACGTCGGCATTTTCCTGCTGGATTCAGCCAAGGAATATGCGGTCCTCAGTGCAGCCAATAGTGAAGGCGGGCAGGCGATGCTGAAACGCGGTCACCGGCTGAGGGTGGGCGAGACCGGCATCGTCGGTTACGTCACTGGCACCGGCAGTGCGCGCGTCGCCCTGGATGTCGGAGCAGACGCCACATTCTTCAACAACCCGGACCTGCCGAACACCCATTCCGAGATCGCCCTGCCGCTGCGTTCCGGGGAAGAGATGATCGGCGCGCTGGATGTGCAGAGCACCGAACCAGCTTCCTTCTCACAGGAAGACATCAGCATTCTCTCGACGCTTGCAGATCAAGTCAGCGTCGCGATCCAGAATGCACGGCAATTCGAACAGACTCGCCGGGCTCTGGGTGAATCGGAGGTGCTTGCACGACAGTTTGTTCAAACCGGCTGGCAACAATTCACAAAAACCGGAAACATTGTCGGCGTCCGCCATACGGGTGCAAGGGCATCACTTATTTACAGGAAGAATGGCCGCGATAAAACAGAAAGCCGTTCGAACGAGAATCAGATCAGATCACGGAATCGAGGCGCATTCCTGTCGCTGCCCATAAAGCTGCGCGGTGAAGTGATCGGCACCGTGGATATCCGCACTCCGGATAATCGTCCCTGGGATCCGGATGAAAAGGATATCGTCACAGCCATCATCGAGCGTGCCGCTGTCGCGATGGAAAACGCACGTCTTCTGGCAGAAAGCCAGAAGCGTGCTGCCAAGGAACGCGTCATCGGAGAAATTTCATCGAAGATCAGCATGCAGACCAACATCGATGAATTACTCAAGACCGCCGCACAGGAACTGGGGCGCGCCCTGCCCGGCGCGGAAATCGCCGTCCAATTCAACAAGGACACCGAATGATCAGAAAGATATTTTACCCGCCTGTGTTCAAAGAAGAGGAAAAGAACTTCCGCGCGAAATTTATCAATGGCTTCGCGTGGATCGTGATCGTTTTCCTGTTCCTTGCAATGCTGCCGCACCTATTTGGGACCTCCAAGAATCTCACCATCGCTGTGTTTTCTGGGTTGATATTGATCATGCTGGTTGCACTTTTCCTCTTGCATAGAGGCTGGGTGACTGCAAGTGTAATGGTTATTATTATCATGGGTTCGGCTGCCATTGGCGTCCAGGCATATAATGCCAACGGCGTTAAGGATGCGGTAATCATTGCCTATCTGGCCCTCGGTTTGTTTGCAAGCATGACCGTCAACTGGCGGATCGGCGGGCTTGTCATCCTGAGCAGCATCGGTGTGATCTGGACGCTGGCACTGCTTCAGTTCAAAGAGTATTTTGTTCCCAGTTTACAGGACCCGGTTTCGTTTGCAGGCTACTTGACCGCTGCCTTCATCGCAGTCGCCGTGCTGGCTTATTTCAGCGCGGCAAGTATGCGGGAGGCAGAGCGCCGGGCCAGCACAAGCGAAGAGGACTTGTTCCTTTCAAACCAGAAATTGAAGGAACTTAATCAGAGCCTTGAGGAACGGGTTGCCAGCCGGACTGCTGAATTGGAGGCTGCCAACCAGCGGAGTGAGCGCCGGGCCAGGCAGTTTGAAGCCATTGCGCAGGTGACCCAGGCCACCATATCCACCCAGGATGAAGATGTTCTTCTTTCCCAACTGGCGCAGGTCATCGGCGAACAATTCGGTTTTTACCATGTTGGTATTTACACGTTGGACGAGCATCGGGAAAATGCCATCCTGCGGGCCGCGAACAGTGCGGGTGGGCGCAGAATGCTGGAAAGCAGGGATACTGTCAGAATCGGCCAAAGAGGCATCGTAAGTCATGTTGCCGCGTCCGGAAACCCCCGGGTTTCGCCGGACGTGGAACTCGATCCGGTTTTCGTCAGTAATCCCGATCTGCCCAGTACACGTTCCGAGCTGGCCCTGCCTCTTCGGTTGGAAGGCCAGGTTATGAGCGTGCTGGACATCCAAAGCACGCAGGCAAACGCGTTTCAAGAAGAAGACACAGAAATGCTTTCCACGCTTGCGGACCAGCTCGCCATCGCCATCCAGAACGCACGTTCACATGCAATCACACAAAGTCTGCTGGAAGAGGCACAAAGAAGCTCCGGTTCGTATATCAAGGAATCCTGGCGTCTCTTGCAGGCCGAGGAAAGGAAGACTGGTTATTTTGTCCTGGACAATGTCCTGAAGCCGCTTGAGGCGTTCGTGGAGTCCGCCCAGATCAGTCAAGCGGCCGCCAGAGGCGAGGCGCCGATCGATAATGGAAAAACCGGCACTCTGGCCGTTCCCATTCGTCTGCACGGTGAGACCGTCGGTGTGATTCACATTCGCATCCCGGATGAGCATGAATTGGATCCCGATAACGTGGATATTGCCGAATCGGTGGCGGAACGCCTGTCGCTGGCGCTGGAGTCGGCAACCTTGCTGCGCTCGACGCAACGGCGTGCGGAGATCGAACGCCTGACGGCAGACATCTCCGGCAAGATCAGCGCCTCCTCACAATTCGATTTGATCATGCGCACCGCGGCCGAGGAACTCAGCCGGGCATTAGGTGGTTCGGATGTCTCCGTCCAGATCCAGCCCGAGACGCTGGAATATGCTTCGCGAAGCATAACAGCCAAAGGTCAGGAATGATGCCATGGAAAGTCAGAAAATGTTCAGACCATCCAGCATTATCGAGATCATCACCTGTGTGATGTCCCATTCCGCATTTCAGTCAGTGGAAACCGGAGTTTGATATGTTGGAAGACAAACCAGGACAGCAGGATCAGCAAAGCGAAGCTCAGCGTCGCAGGAATGCGGAATGGGTGACTCTGATCACGTTTGTGCTCATGCTGGGCATAGCAATCTACAGCCTCTTCGCCGTTTCAGAGGCCGACAAGACGGTCATGGACAACTATGCAATGCCATGGGTCGCTGTGACTGCCGGTATCAGCTACTTTATTGTGCGAAAAGGCGGCTATACCCGCGGCATTTATGTTCTACTCGGAAGCATAGCAGTTGTATCCATTGCTTATCCGATCTTCGCAGACAATGTCGGATGGCAGACTGCAGTGGGTTCGCTCTTCCTCATAACGAGTATAGCCATTATCACCCTCCCCTCGGGCACAGCCGGCCGCATCTCGGCAGCAGCCTTTGTGCTTGGCATACTGATCATCATGACCGACCTGTATGTAACCGGTATATCCCACACTCCGGTTACTACGAGTGCCATTGTGATCACCTCCCTGTTGAGTGTGATTTATGTCGGATTGATTCTGTCACGCTTTCGCATGTTTTCCCTGCGCACAAAGCTCATCACAGCTTTCATCGCCGTAAGTGTTGTGTCAGTAGGTGCAGTGGCGTTGACCATCAGCCGTTCCATCCTGGCCCAGCTAACGGTCAAGGTCGAACAGGAACTGACTAGCGTCACCGGTCTGACTGCCTCGCTGATCGCCCAGGAATTAGACAAGCAGATCGATGTGCTACGCGTGGTTTCCCAGACCAACACCCTGGATATCGGCCTGGCACAGACCAACATCAACGCGACTGGCAACCTGGCCGAACTGGAGCAGCTTGACCGGCAGTGGCAGGCCGCCCTTGCTGCTGGAAACGATGCAGACCCTCTTATACAGTCGGTGCTGAATCACAGGATTTCGAAGGAATTGCATCAGATGCAGGGTGCATTTCCCGAACACAGCGAGGTCCTGGTCACAGATCGCTATGGCGCCAGTGTGGCAGCCACCAATCGCCCATCCGATTACTACCAGGGTGACAAAGAGTGGTGGCAGGCAGCCTATAACTATGGACAGGGTGCTGTGTTCATTGGCCAGCCGGAGTACTATGAAAGCATCCAGACCCTGGGCGTATTGATTGCCATACCCGTGATCGATCCGGAGACGGGTGATGCCGCGGGGGTACTGCGTACCATCGTACATTTGAAGACATTCATTACACCGTTTGAGGCCGGCCGCTTTGGGCAGACCGGGCGAAGTGAGATCTACATGCCGGATGGCCGGGAACTGGAGATCGAAAAGGTCTCCGAAAGTGAGTATAAATTAAAAATAGAACAGGCGCCCATGGATTTTGCAGCTGCGCTCCGACAGAACAACACCTTCATGGACACAACTCATGATGGCATACCGGTTCTGGCCGGACAAGTTCCATTAGTGAGAACTGCCGACTCTCCAGAGGACATGGCCGCTTTTGGGCGCCTGGGCTGGCGTGTCGTCACGCTCCAAGACCGGGACGAGGCGCTTCAGCTGGTCAGCGACGCGAATCGGAACATGCAGGTCGCCGGGTTGATCGCTCTCCTTGTGGCCGGGTTACTGGCTGTGGGAGTTGCGCAATTTCTTATTGGTCCCATCACGCGCCTGACCCAGACCGCCGAAAAGGTGTCGGGAGGCGACCTTCAAACCCGGGCCCAGGTCGAATCGGTCGACGAGATCGGCGTTTTGGCCGGTGCATTCAATCTGATGACCGACCAGCTCAATCAAACGCTGAGCGGGCTGGAGAATCGGGTTGCTGAGCGCACTGCTGATGTCGAACGCGCTCAACTGCAAATCATCAGGCGTGCCCAGGAGCTTCAATCGATCAGCGAAATTTCGCGTACGATAAGTTCCGAGCAGCGACTGGATATCCTCCTGCCGCTGATCACCCAGCTTGTCAGCGAGAAATTTAGTTTCTATCATGCTGGTATCTTTTTTGTGGACAGCACGCGGCGTTTTGCCGCCCTGCAGGCCGCAAACAGTGAAGGCGGTCAGCGAATGCTGGCCCGCGGCCACCACCTGGAAGTGGGCAAGACCGGTATCGTGGGTCACGTTGCCTCTACGGGCAAGCCGCGCATCGCCCTGGATGTGGGAGCTGATGCGGTCTACTTCGACAACCCCGATCTCCCGAACACGCGCTCGGAAATGGCGTTGCCTCTTAACTTTCGAGGTAACACCATTGGCGTGCTGGATCTGCAAAGTACAGAGCCAGGCGCATTTACCGAAAGCGATGCAAACACTCTGGGCATTCTTGCAGACCAGATTGCAATTGCAATCGAAAACGCGCGTCTGTTTGGGCAGTATCAGCAAACCCTCGATGAGGCCCAGACACTTTACAGCCAGTATCTGAGAACGGGCTGGACCACGTTTGCCCAGCAGGAAGCAAGTATTGGTTACCAGCAGTCCATCAGCGGCGGCCGGGCACTTAGTTCACCGGTGGAGTCGGAAGAGATCCGCAGCGCACTGCAAATGGGCGATGTCCTGGTGCTGGATGGTCCGGATGCGCTGGAGGCCTGCATTGTGGTGCCTGTGAAACTGCGCGGTCAGACGATCGGTGTGCTGAACGTCAAGGCCCCCACAAAGAACCGCAAGTGGAATCAGGATGAGATCAATCTGGCCCAGGCCGTCTCAGATCGCCTGGCCCTGGCGCTTGAAAATGCCCGTCTGCTGCAA
>JBAVVF010000039.1:0-2443 GCA_049697155.1 Anaerolineales bacterium | reverse complement strand
CTGTAAATTCCGCGTTCGCGCAGGTACGCGATCAGTTTCTGGCGCAGTTCAAGGTTCGGCAGGAGCATGTAGAACATGTGATAGGACTGCTCGCAGCCCTCGGGAACACAGGGCAGCTGTACATCGTGAGCGGCCGCCCAATCCCTGAGTCCGGCATGGTACAACTCCCAGACCTGCCTGCGGTGCAGCTGGATCTTCTCATGCTGTTCGAATTGAGCAAACAGGAACGCGGCCAGAATGTCCGACGGCAGGTAGGATGAGCCGATATCCACCCAGGTATATTTATCGACCTGGCCGCGGAAGAAACGCGAGCGATCCGTACCTTTTTCACGGATGATCTCGGCCCGCTCGACCAGGACCGGGTCGTTGATCAGCAGGGCGCCCCCCTCCCCGCTCGTAAAGTTCTTCGTCTCGTGAAACGATTGCGCGGCCATGCAGCCAAACGTGCCAAGATATTTTCCCTGGTATTTGCCGAACAAACCGTGGGCGTTATCTTCGACCACCGCGAGGTGATGATCTGCGGCAATGCCCATGATCGAATCCATCTCACAGGCGACGCCGGCATAGTGGACGGGCACGACGGCCTTCGTCCGGGGCGTGAGCGCGGCTTCCAGCCTGGATTCGTCCAGGTTGAGGGTGTCCGGCCGGACGTCGAGAAAGACCGGTCTCGCGCCGCGCAGGACAAAGGCATTCACCGTCGAGACGAATGTGAAGTCCGGGAGGATGACTTCGTCACCGGGCTGGATATCCAGCAGGATGGCGGACATTTCCAGGGCGTGCGTGCAGGAGGTGGTGAGCAGGGCACGCCGAACCCCGAATTTTTCCTCCAGGAAGGCATGACACTTCTTTGTGAAGGCGCCATCTCCCGAAATATGGCCGTTTTCAATGGCCTGTTTCATGTATTCGAGTTCATGCCCCATCACAACAGGCCGGTTGAAATCAACTCTTAGTTCGTTCACGCGAGGTTCTCCAAAATGATTTTGCAGGCCTGCTCCGCCTGATCATGTGTGAAGTGATGATCGTTGAAAAGATTAATGACACCGGCTGCCAGGGCTTCGGCCTGTGGCGCGCGACGATGATCCATAATATCAGCAAGCGAGGCATAATGTGAGCTCGCAAACAGGCCCGAGGAAAAAATTCTTTCAAGGAGAGCCTGTTTGTTCTTCACACAGACATTAAAACGCCAGGTTTGAAACCTGCCAGGCAACTGAATTTCCCCGGGAAGCATATTTGCATATACCTGATTAAGTGAAGCGCGCTGCTGTAGAGATTTCGTCAGGTTCTTTTCAATTTGCCGCTGATAAACATTCCAGGCAGGGACAGGTGATTGAGTATCCAGCCAGTCACTGTCCTGGTAAACAAACTGCACTCGCCGGGCAATGGAACTTTTGTACGATTTCTCGAGGGGTCCATCCTGATCCGGATCGAAGGATAGATGGGCAGGCTGATAATCTACGCCGGCACGCACAAAAGCATAGCCGCCGAAGTTCAGATCAACGATCTTTGAGTAGCCCGTGCTGTAAAGTTGTATGTCGGCCTGGTTGACAGGGTCAGGCTCCAGGTCCGGCGCACAAAGACAGCGGTCATCGATGATCAGCGTTTCAGGAGAAATCTGCCGGATGGACTCAAAGAATTCGTTTGGAGTGGAGAGCTCACCATACGTGTGTGCGTAGAGCAGTCCCCCGAACCTGCGCTTCCGGACCAACACCTCGGCCTGCTCCAGATCCATGTGCAGAGTCCTCGCTGAGATATCCACAAACTTGAACGGGACCTGCGCCTTCAAAAACGTGATTGGGACGATGGGACAGATATTGGCAGGCAAAAGCCAGGGATAATTTTCCCAGCGGGCAGTCAGAATGCCGTAAAGGATGGCGGAAGCACGGGGAGCCTGAACGATTTGCATAACAAGCCAATCTGAAAAGCTTTCCTGAACCCCTAAATATCCTTTCTCACCAGGATCGTAAAATCATACAAGCCATAGTCGTGGAGCAATGCCACATTGCGGGAAAAGCTGCGTTTGCACAGGTCGAAGAAAAAGAGCGGATCCCCATAGAACAGATCAGGACGTTGCGCCATACGGTCTGCGTCCGAGTATTTTGTGAGCATATTGAAGGAGAAACCTTTGGAGCACAGAGCATTCATGCGCTGCAATGTCTCGCAGATAAAGTCCTGCCATTGATCGTAAGGTGCATCCAGTTTGATATTGAATATACCCGCCGCGACGAGATAGTCGGCCGGAGGGAATTCCTTTTCATCAGCTGTGAAGTGCGCATTGGGAAAATCCCTGTATTTTTCACGACCGGCAATCACCATTTTCTCGATCAGGTCCACACCGTAATATTCGAATTGCCACCTTTTTTTTTGTAAAAACTCAAACATGGCACCATAACCACAGCCGTAGTCAATGATCGAAAACGGCCTGGCAGGCTCGATCACTTTCACC
>JBAVVF010000038.1:0-2323 GCA_049697155.1 Anaerolineales bacterium | reverse complement strand
TTCATATTCGATGTGTGCCATAGGATCAACCATCCTTATAGAGCATCGCGAAGGCCAAAAAATACACCTGGCAAATGCTCTTACGCATCTGCAAACCCCATGTTTTCGAGGATTTTCATCAATTTTTCGAGGCAGCGGGAACGGGTCGGCCCGATGCTCCCCTCGGGAACCGTCAGGCTCTTCGCAATCTCACTATAAGCAGGGCGGGGATCAACAAAAAAGAGCAGGGTTAGAAGTTCCCGGCAGGGCGACTCCAGATGCCCGATCGCGGCGCGAACCTGGGACTGGCGCTCCATCGCCAGAAATTCCTCCTCCGACAGAGGTCCTGCCGCATGAACCTCATCCAGCATTCCCCCTTCCAGCGTGGAGACATTCTGTCTGTGCTGGCGCATCATCCGCCAGCATTCGCGGCGGGTTGTGATGACCAGCCAGGCCGCCAGGCGAGCGCGATCGCGCAGATGTCCAAGGTTTTCCCATAACAGCAGACTGACATTCTGAAAGACATCATTCGCATCATGTTCCGGCAGTCCGTAGCGCAGCGGGATGCTGTAGATGAGGCGCTGATAGCGGACAAGCAGGACCTCCCAAGCCTGACCACTCCCCTTCAAGCATGCTTCGATGAGCTCCGGATCCGGCAGTAAGGCGAAGGGCTGGATGGTCATCCTATTGCATAGTATACAAATAGTCGTTATCTCATGTCAACACAAAAACCCGAGGCGATTTGTTTCCATCGGGTTGGACTTCCGGAAACCATCAAATCCACGGGAATCATGGGCAATTGGCTCCATTTGGGGAGATGAATCGGCTGACGGAGCAGTCCGTCAGCCGAGAGGTAAACGATCCCAGCCGTCGAGGTCTGATTGAATTCAGGCCTGGGCGGCCTCAATTGCGCCGATCAAAGCCTCGAAGCCATTGTCTGCAAGCATCTCGGGCGTCAGCGCATTCATATCGCTCAGCAGTTGAGTCAAATCGTCCAGCCTGGCTCGAATGCGTCCATACTTATCCAGGTCGGCAGTAAATCCGGACATATTCGTCAGCCTGCCCACACCTTTGAGGGCAGTATCCAGCTGATCGATTTCGTTTTCCCAGTATTTTATATATTCCAGGCGGCCCACCGATTTGTAAATGTGCGCATCTTCCAGGACAATCGGGAAAATACGATGACGAAACTCCTGGTGCTCCGCAATCTGTACCAGTTCATACATGCAATGTTCCGAACGCAGATACTTGTCACTGATCACCAGAATGACGCATTGGCCGCGTCCGATGCGTTCCTCAAATTCCCTGATGGAGCCTCTGTATTTCAGAGCTCTTTTGTCCCGCACAAGATTCAATCCCCGTTCAGTAAGAGCCAGCTCCAATTCATCGACCATGCTTTCACTCTCGCCGCCCCAGGCATAGGAAATAAAAACCTCCCTGTTCGAGTCCATTAATCCATATTGAGTGATACAGGACTCGATCAGATCGGCAATGCCCTTTTCGGCAGGGCCAACGGTCCCTTTCACCGCCGTCAGGAACATGCCCAGCGGATGCCGGCCGTTCGTCAGCCTGGGTCGAGCATCCATGCTCTCCAGCAGGCTGGCAATCGCTTCTGCTCCAGGGCCGTGCAGATCCAGTTCTGGCTGCATCTTTTCCAGACCCGCTTTTGCGAACAAATCGGCCCGGACTTCAGGCGATTGCATGCCGGGCAGGATGTATGCCCTTTCCGATATCTCGCGAAGTTTAGCTTTACGGAATAATTGCGTCTCTATTTCCGGTTTCGAGTCCTGGGGCGCGGCTATCCCGGGTTCGGGTTCCTGATCGAATACGATTTTCGCCAAACAATGTTCAATGAGCGGATTCCGGAAGGTGTAAGCTGTTTCCGCCCTTTGGCCCAGAACTCCCAGCAGTCCCAGACGATGGATGGCAGGTTTATCAGGATGGGTCCCCTTCTTTTTCTCAATCAGGCTTTTTGTGACTTCGGTCAGACCGTATTTTTGGATGGATTGGTAAAGGTAATCAAAGTACTCGGAGTTTTCCACATGCAATGCAGACAGCACCGACTGAATGTCGACGGGCAGAGCCTTGCTTTTCTTGTGGTAGTCCAGCGCCTTATCCCCCAAATATTGGGTCAGGTATGGATGGCCGGCGGCCTGGGCGTAAATACTTTGCGAAAGCTTGTCCAACCGAACTGTATCAGACTCTCCGGCCTGGCCGAAACCGGCTGCGATCAGGGACCGGGTGGCGTCTGGATTCAAATCCAGCAGGGATATATTCATGCAAATATTGCGAAAGGGCGAGACTTCAATGGATACCAGTTCATACAGTTCCACGCCTCCGAACA
>JBAVVF010000037.1:0-2159 GCA_049697155.1 Anaerolineales bacterium | reverse complement strand
CATATCTACCGATTTGATGGCGGTTTTGACCTGATCGTGGGCTTTAAATTCCAAATAGCCAGGTGAGTTTCCTAAAACTGCTTAGTTCAACTCGGATTGATGTGGCGGCAAGTTGATCTGGGCTTCGGCATTGGCTCGTTCCGCCACATCAATCCTTAAACCGTTGGGCGCTTCGCCAAGTTCGAAAAAAGTGGTTTTCTCCTCTTGACAAAATAGAAAATATGTTCTATTATCCAATAGTATCTACTCACGGCCCCGAAGGAAGGGGCAGTGAAGGCAATCCGAATAGCGATTGAATAGCCTCAAAAGCATGCACACCTTCCAGTTCAGCGGTATCGATCACCGAAGCCAGGGCAGCGTAGGCTCTTGCTCCCCAGCCGGAGCGGAAACCGCCGGTCACCTTGCGATGGATGACCGAGGGACGTAAAGCCCGTTCGGAGCGATTGTTGGTTGGATCGACATCCGTTCGGTACAGGAAGACAAACAGGCTGTGACGATGCTTGAGATATCGGCGCTGCAATTTAGCCGCCTGGTTCTGGCTCAGGGGGCGTTGCAGCAGCCCATCGCAGAGTTGCTCCAGGCGACGGACTTGTCGGCTGAAATGCTCGGGCAGAAGTTGTTGGCGTTGACCATGCAGATGGATGGCAGAACGGAACAGAGCCTGCATGGCTCGCGGCCAGAAAGCCAGCGGATACAGGTCAACGACCGCCTGCAGGTTACGCAGTTGGTGCGCCAGGCACAGTTGGCGTTGGTGAGCAGGGGCTTTGAGTTGACCGTTCCAACAATCACTCACCCAAACTTCGGCCTGGGATTTGCCCATGATATCCTGAATGACATCCGAGCTACGATTGAAACGGATCACATGCAAGACACCCGTCAAGCTGCAAAACACCCACTCCCACCAATTCTGGGCATCCACCCGGCTGCCGGTCTCGTCACTGTGGATCACCCGGCTCTGACGCACCTTTTCCTGGATAGGCTCCACTTCTTCGAGAGCCTTCTTCCCCGCTCGCTGCATGATCTTGTCAATCCCACCCTGGCTGATATCCGCTCCGTGCAGGTTGAGCAAGGCTTCCTGGGTGCGCTGATAGCTCATGTGCTGTTCCTGGCGGTAGTACACCACCGTCGCTTCCATTCTGGCGCCAAAGGCTCGCTCCATTTCCAGTCCAGCCGGAGGCTCCTCAACTTGAGCCGTCCCGCACTCTGGGCAGGTCATTTCATACTGCCGCACTTCAATCACTTCCGCTTTGGCAGGCGGCAGCTCGGTGATCTGGTTCACATCCCGCAAGATCCCTTCCGCCAAATGCAAATCCGTATGACAACTCCGGCAGGTCTTTGCCTTAACCTCCACGATGTGATCCGGGTTCGCCACAAACTTGCGCTCGTGCTTCGCATGACCCATCGGCGGGCCATGCTTGCGCTTTCGCCGGTCCGACGGCAGACTGCGCTTGTGATCCCGCGAGGGCGGCAACGACGAGTTGCTCGAATTGGTCGGCGGTTTCTTGCCCTTCTCCAGTTTCAGGCGCAGCGCTTCATTGTCCGCTTTCAGTTGGGCTATTGCCTCTTGCAAAGCAACATTCTGCTGATACACATGAAGGATCAACTGGATCAATTCGTCACGGCTCATCTGAGCCAGTTCATCTTGGGTCATTGTGGCCCAATCTTACCAAACCTTGCCCTTTCCTGGGAAAGATGTGAGTAGATACATCCAATAACGGAGAATTACCATGAAAAAGAAAATCACCATCACGCCAGTCCACGTTGCCGACCTGCTCGCCGAGGGCGAGCGGATGCCGGTCTACGTGCACGTCATCGACCATCCCGACGCGCGCGTGCTGGTCGACACGGGGGTGACGAAGCTCCACCCGGCGGTGGCCGACATGGATCCACGTCTCAGCCCACTGGGCGAGCAGGCCTTCGACCTCGCCGGCATCGACATCGTCGTCAACACCCAACTGCACTTCGACCACTGCGGCGGCAACCACCTCTTCGCCGGCAGGCCGACCTACGTCCAGCGCCGGGAGCTCGACGACGCGCGCAGCAAGGACGACTACACTATTCGCGAGTGGGTCGATGCGCAGGGAGTGCAATACGTGCCAGTCGACGGCGAGCTCGAACTGCTTCCCGGGCTCCGGCTCGTTCCGGCGCCGGGCCACACA
>JBAVVF010000036.1:0-2616 GCA_049697155.1 Anaerolineales bacterium | reverse complement strand
CGGAAGTGATCCAGCCCGGGACGCTGAATCATCTGCGGGCGGACTGCATTGGAGACAAACTGACCTTCTACATTAACTACACCGAGGGGGCCTCGGCCAGCGACTCCGATTTGCCGGCCGGCGATGTCGGCGTGGTGGCCGGCGCGTTCTCCGAGCCGGGTGTGGACGTGCTGTTCGATCATTTTGTGGTGATACAACCATAACCGCTCTTTGCGCCGTCCCCGGCGCAATGCCGACGCCGGGGACGGCGTCGGGAGCATAGTATGAAGATCTACCTCGATACCATCGGATGCAGACTTAATCAAAGTGAGATCGAGACCATGGCGCGGCACTTCCGCGCGGCCGGGCATGAGATCGTGGGATCGCCGGAGCTGGCCGACATGGCCGTGGTCAATACCTGCACCGTGACGAATGAAGCCGCGGCCGATTCGCGCGCCAGGATCCGGAAGATCGGTCAGGCCGGCGTGGACGAGATCGTTGCCACGGGCTGCTGGGCCACGCTCCAGCCGCGGCAGGCTATGGACCTGCCGAACGTCCTGCGGGTGGTGGCCAACGATCGCAAGGATCAGCTTGTCTCCGAAGTATTGAACGTTTCACCGGAATCCTTCGAGCTCGAGCCCATCGCCCGTGAGCCGCTGCCCGGATTGCACCGCCGCACGCGGGCCTTCATCAAGGTCCAGGATGGCTGCGACAATCACTGCACGTTCTGCGTCACGACGATCGCGCGCGGCGCAGGGCGCAGCCGCCCGGTCGCGGATGTGCTGCTCGATATTCAATCCGCGCTCCATGGCGGCACAAAGGAAATCGTTCTGACCGGCGTGCACCTCGGCTCGTGGGGACAGGAGTTCGGAAAACACTTGCGCGATCTGATCCAGGCCATCCTGCGCGAGACGGAGGTGCCGCGCCTGCGGCTCTCCTCGCTGGAACCGTGGGACCTCGAGGCGGATTTTTTCTCGCTCTGGGACCCTTCGACAAGCTCAGGGCGGCTCATGCCTCACCTGCACCTGCCTCTGCAGTCCGGGTGCGAGTCCACACTGAAGCGGATGGCCCGTAAGACGACACCGCAGTCGTTCCGCGAGCTGGTCGGCGCGGCGCGCCAGTCCATCCCGGATGTCGCGATCACGACCGATGTCATCGTGGGCTTCCCGGGCGAAACCGAAGATGAGTTTGCCAAGTCACTGGAGTTCGTGCGCGAGATAAACTTCGCCGGCGGACATGTCTTCACCTATTCGCCGCGGCCCGGCACCGGGGCGGCAAAGATGAAGGGCCAGATCCGGCCCGAGCTGAGAAAGAAGCGCAATCACATCCTGCACGACCTGCTGGAGGAGTCCGCAAAGTCCTATCGGGAAACGTTCGTCGGGCGGATGCTGCCCGTCCTGTGGGAATCCACCTCCGAGATGGGAGAGTGGGGCTGGCGCATGGAAGGGCTGACAGGCAATTACTTGCGCGTGAGCGCCTTTGCTCTTTCCCCGCGCTGGAACGAGATCGACCGCGTCCGGATCGATGAATGCAGCGACGGACGGATCAGCGGCGTCATCGCCAACACAGGATAAGTGTCACTGGAGCAGTGAAAAGCGCGATTGTAAAATAGACCTGCTGCATAAAGGAGAAACCATGACGGCTCAATTGATCGATGGAAAATTGATTGCGCAACAGGTACGTGATGAAGTGGCGGCGAAGGTCGCGGAACGTACGGCTGCTGGAAAACAGAAACCCACCCTGGCGACCGTGCTGGTCGGCGACCGCCCGGATTCGGCTGCGTACGTCGCCTCGAAGGGCAAAGCCTGCCAGGAGCTTGGGATGGGCTCGATCAGCGAACACCTGCCCGCGGACGCCACCCAGGAGCAGGTCGAGATGCTGGTCCGGAAGCTGAATGCCGATCCGACGGTCAGCGGCATCCTGGTGCAGCTGCCCATGCCGGCTCATATCAATGAAGAAGGCGTCCTCTCCCTGATCGACATCGAAAAGGATGTGGACGGCTTTTCGCCGGTCAACATCGGCCGCCTGGCCCAGAAGGGCCGCGAGCCGACCTTCGTGCCCTGCACGCCCTACGGCTGCATCTACCTGCTCGAGAAAGCCGGCGTGAAGATCGAGGGCGCCAACGCGGTCGTGCTGGGACGTTCGAACATCGTCGGGATGCCGGCGGCCCTGCTGCTGATCGGCAAGAACGCCACCGTGACCGTCTGCCACTCGCGCACGAGAGATCTGCCCAGCGTCGTCCGGCAGGCCGATATCCTGATCGCGGCCATCGGCAGGACCCAGATGGTGCGCGGGGACTGGGTCAAGCCCGGTGCGGCCGTGATCGACGTCGGGATCAATTCCGTCCCGGATGCCACGAAGAAGAGCGGACACCGGCTGGTCGGCGACGTGCACTTCGATGAAGCCAGGGAGGTGGCAGGCTTCATCACTCCCGTCCCCGGCGGCGTGGGCCCGATGACGATCGCCATGCTGATGAAGAATACGCTGCATGCCGCGGAGCTCCAGGATCCACTTTAAGTAATGCCAACTGCGGAGCTGTCAGGAGACAGCTCCGCAGTTTTGCAGCCTGAGCGTGGAACGAAGCACAGGGCGGTTCGTGATGTTTATAACCTTGTTTTGACCCGGGTGGAAATGTAT
>JBAVVF010000035.1:0-8015 GCA_049697155.1 Anaerolineales bacterium | reverse complement strand
TAAATCCGCTTTACAGGCAAACGGAATTCCCTTCGATGAAAATTTAGTACTTAATGGAGATTTCGAACGCGACATCGCTTATCAAGTCATGGATCATTTCCTTGACAACGGCAGGCGGGTCGCGTTCGATGCTGTATTTACAGGCGACGACGATGCGGCCGTGGGCGTCCTCAAGGCTTTGCACAAGCACGAGTACAGGATTCCCGAAGACGTAGCCGTCGTCGGATTTGACGATCTGGGCTTCGCGCCTTTTTTGAACCCCTCGCTGACCACTGTTCGGGCCCCCACCGAAGCAGTTGGCAGGATTGCCGCCGAAAGGTTGTTTGCTCTTCTGGAGGGACAGACATTGAACGAGGCGGTCATCCTCCCCACCGAAATCATCTTCCGCCGTTCATGCGGGTGTCTCGCATGAACACCACACCTTGAAAGGAGGTGAGTCCCTCGCTGATAACAACATTGCCAGCCGCTGTATATTTCACTAGTCCAAATCCTAAGTAGAGGAGAAAATTTCACCATGAAGAAACTTTTGTACGTTCTGTCCCTGTTGATCATCGGCTCGATGGTCCTGGCAGCCTGCGGTGGTACCGCACCGACGGAAGCCCCGGCCCCGGAAACTGAAGCCCCGGTCGAAACCGAAGCCCCGGCTGAAACCGCAGCTCCCTCCAGTGACAAGATCCAGATCCGCTGGTTTGTGGGTCTTGGTACAGGCACCGATCCTGCCCAGCTGCCCGCTCAGGAAAAGGCTGTTGCAGATTTCAATGCCTCCCAGGATGAGATCGAACTCGTGCTCGAAGTCGTGCCCTACGATTCCGCACGCGATACTCTTGCCACACAGATCGCTTCCGGCGCCGGCCCCGACATTATCGGCCCGGTGGGTGTCGGTGGTTCGAACGCTTTCTATGGTCAGTACCTCGATTTGACGCCATACATCGAGTCGACTGGCTTCGATACCAGCGTCTACGAACCGGCTTTGATTGAGTTCTACCAGACCGAAGAGGGTCAGGTGGGTCTGCCCTTCCTGGTCTTCCCGGCCGCAGTCTACTATGTGCCCGCCATGTTCGACGAGGCTGGACTTGCATATCCGCCGGCCAACTACGGCGACAAGTACACGCTCGGTGACGAGGAAGTTGACTGGAATTGGGACACCTTTGTCCAGGTCGCCAAGCTGCTGACCGTGGATGTGAACGGCGCGAACGCCACTGATGACGGCTTTGATCCGACTCAGATGATCCAGGTTGGTTATGCCAATCAGTGGCAGACCCATGTGGCCTACCAGGCCAGCTATGTTAACGGCGGCGCCGATATCGTTGAAGGCGATGCCCCGGGCAGCTACACGTCCGCGATGCCCGACGCCTGGAAAGAAGCCAACAAGATGGTGTACGACGGCATGTGGGGCGCGCAGCCCTTCATGGCCACCGGACCGCTGGCTGGCGCTCCCGAATTTGGCAATGGCAACCTGTTCAACTCCGGCAAGGCCGCCATGGCGATTACACCGCTCTGGTACACCTGCTGTCTCGATGCCTTCAGAGATGCTGGCAATGAATTCAATGCAGGCATTCTGCCTCTGGGCGCCGATGGTCAGCCGCACGGCCGTGTGGATGCCGATACGATCCGCATCTGGAAAGGCACCAAGAACCCCGAAGCCGCCTTCAAGGCCCTGAGCTATCTCATTGGACCCGAAGGCACGCAGACCCTGGTGATCGGCACCGACGAAGTACCGGCTGCCTACAGCGGTCTTCCCGCCGATCCTGCCTACCAGCAGCCCTATGTTGACGGTCTGTTGACGCGCTATCCGTTCACGACCGCCGAAACCTGGGACACTTTCAAGGCTGGCTTGGCTTATCCCGACAGCCCGAGTGCCGAACAGTGGCAGCCCAACTGGAATGAATCCTGGGCCCGCCAGCAGACCTTCTTCGATCTGCTCCAGAACACTCCCCCCGATCAAATGGACTTCGATGCCGAATGGCAGAAGCTGGTTGACGATTTGAACGCGATTTACGCGAAGTAATTTGCTAGTATACTTTGGGCGGGTTGGTCCTTCTCGGGCCGACCCGCCCGGGTATCTCCGAGTAGAGAAAGGGTTTAGCCATGTTTGAGCAGTTTTCCAACTTCCGAAATTCACTCCCTTCCCTTAAATCTTTTCGAAATATGTCGCCGTTGGCGCGCCGAGAGCTCAAGCAGGGGTTGTGGTTCCTTTCTCCCTGGATCTTTGGATTTCTGGTATTTGTGCTGCTGCCAATTCTGGCGAGCCTCTTCTTTACCTTCATCAATCTCAAGATCACAGACGGAATTGCCAGCACGCCCAAGTGGGTTGGTCTGGATAACTATCAATACTTATGGAATGATAATCAGGCAGGTGTAAATCCATCCACCTGGTTTAAGGGTGGCACGCCGGGTGCACTGTGGGTGACACTGGCTTTTGGCTTAATTGCGCTTCCGGTGGGAATCTTCCTGCCGCTGGGTGTGGCAGTATTGATGAATCACAAACATCTTAAAGGGGCAATGTTCTTCCGCAGTTTGTTTTACATGCCTTACATTGTTCCCTTCGTCGCAGCAGTGTTTCTTTGGGGGGGCATGCTGAACTCTCAAACCGGCTGGATCAACCGTTTTTTGGTGGAAATTCTCGGGATGTCAAAGAATAATGTGCCGCTCTGGGCAAACAGTGGTGCAGAAGAATGGGGATGGATTTATGCCACCTATGTACTTATGGGAATCTGGGGGATAGGCAATGCAATGTTAATTATGCTGGCAGGCCTGCAGGGCGTCCCCACCGAGCTGTATGACGCGGCCAAAGTGGATGGCGCCAACGGCTGGCAGACGTTTTGGAAGGTGACCTTTCCAATGATTTCGCCCGTAATTTTTTATAACCTGACCCTCAGTATCGTCGGTCTATTCCAGTACTTCCTTGTGCCGATCGTGGTGAACCAGGGAACGGGCCGCCCGGGTGGTTTCACCATGTTCTATAATCTGTACGTATACAGGAACTTCTTTCTATTCCAGAATATGTCTTATGGGGCGACCCTGGCCTGGGTCTTGTTCATGCTTATCCTTGCAGTGACCATTCTTCTTTTCTGGTCAGCCAAATATTGGGTGTACTACGCAGGCGAATCCCATTCGTAGAAGGAGTCCGGAATGAAATTATCAACCGCGAAAACAACAGACAGCCTGAATGCTGCTTCTGACACCAGGCCCCAGGAAAGATCGAAGAAAACAATCACGCGTTTCCAGCTGAAAAATGGACTGAATGCCACCTTCGTCACGCTGCTCACCATTGCCGTCCTGGTTATGTTCCTGGCCCCCTTTGCGTACATGATTTTGACGTCGCTCAAGACCCAGGATCAGATCTCCATCGTCGGCGCGCCCATCTGGCCAGCCAGGCCGCCGGTCGTTGACTACAATGGCAAGCAGGTGGAGGTTTTCATTGTTCCTCTGGGTAAATGCGATGGATTTGACCCCGGCACTAATGACGAAAAAGGACTGGCACTCGTCAAGAAAGGTCAAAAAGCGAGCGTCTTCGTCGACCCCGACGATGCCGGGCGCGGCGAATTCACCTGCACCGTTTCCTGGCGCGCCCTGGATCGCGCCTGGGAGTTCGCTCCGACGTGGAGCAACTATCAGGAAGTTTGGGAAACGATCAACTACCCGCGCTTGATGTGGAACACAACCTTTTACGCCATCTCAACGACCATCGCCGTGCTGATCTCCTGCACCCTGGTAGCCTTTGGATTTTCACGCTTCCGCTTCCCGGGGCGTGATTTCCTGTTCATCATTCTCATTTCAACCATTTTCCTGCCCGCGTTCGTGACCGTGATTCCGACCTTTACATTCTTCCAGAGAATAGGCTGGGTGGGCACCTGGCTGCCACTCATTGTGCCGGCGTTCTTTGCGAATGCCTATGATGTTTTTCTACTGCGCCAGTATTTCATGACTCTGCCGCGCGAGCTGGATGAAGCCGCCATGATCGACGGCGCCAGCCCGTTAAAAGTCTTGTGGTCTGTGATTATCCCCCAGTCCTATCCGGCCTTGATGGCTATCACCGTCTTCCATATCGTGTATGCCTGGAATGATTATTTTGGTCCATTGATTTATCTATCCACGAACCGTGAAGCCTGGCCAATTTCCATTGCACTCTCCACGTTCAACGGCATCTATGGCCAGCGGCCGCAGCTCATCCAGGCCGGTGCGCTGATGGCCTTGGTCGCGCCGCTGCTGCTCTTCATCGTGGCCCAGCGCTTCTTCGTGCAGGGCATCGTCATCACGGGCGTCGAAAAATAACATGCTGAAGGTTGCAGTCATCGGCGGTGGATCGACCTATACTCCGGAGCTCGTCAACGGCTTTCTCGCAAGAGTGGACCAGTTTCCACTCGATGAACTCTGGTTGATGGATATCGACGAGGAGCGATTAAAGGTCGTCGGCAGCTTCGCGCAGCGCATGGTGGCCGCCAAAGGCTCACCTTTCAAAGTCATCCTCTCCACAAACCAAAGAGAGTCGGTCCGGGATGCGGACTACGTGACGACGCAGCTGCGCGTCGGTCACATGGAAGCGCGCCGCCGGGACGAGTATCTCGGCCTGCGGCATGGTTTGATCGGCCAGGAGACCACCGGCGTCGGCGGGATGGGCAAGGCACTGCGCACCATTCCGGTCGTCCTGAAGATCGCCCAGGATATCCGCGCGGTTGCCAAACCCGGGACGCTGCTGGTCAACTTCACGAACCCGGCCGGTCTCGTCACGCAGGCGTTGAGCAAGTACGCGCCGGACGTCCCGGCCGTGGGCGTGTGCAACGTCGCCATCACGACGAAGATGCACCTCATCGAAGGGCTCGAAAAAGGCACGGGCCGCAAGATCCACCCCGACCAGACCGAGCTAAAGACACTTGGACTGAATCACCTGTCCTGGCACCGCGGCTTCACCGTCGATGGCGAGGACGTCTGGTCGCAGGTGATCGAAGGCTTCATCGCAGAGCTCAAAAAGGAAGCCGAGCCGGAATGGGAGCCGCGCACGATCGAAGTCCTGCGGATGATTCCCAACTATTATCTCCAGTACTTCTATCACACCGATAAAAAGATGAAGTCGCAGGAGAAGTGGCCGCCCTCGCGCGCCGAAGAGGTCATCGAGGTCGAGAAGGACCTGCTGCGCGAGTACGCCGATCCGAACCTGCACGAGCCGCCCGCCGACCTGATGAAGCGCGGCGGAGCCTACTACTCGACCGTCGCCACCCAGCTGTTGAACGCTCATTACAACGATCTGGGCGAGACCCACGTGGTGAACATCCGGAATGCTGGCGCGGTCAAAGAGTGGCCGGCTGATTGGGTGCTGGAAATCCCCGCGGCGGTAAAAAAGAGCGGCATCACTCCCCTGCCCGCCGAGCCTCTGCCGGATTCCTGCTTCGGCCTGATCGCGGCAGTCAAAGCCTACGAACTGCTGACGGTGGAAGCCGCGGTCCACGGCGACCGTCGCGCCGCGTACGAAGCCCTGCTGGTGCATCCCCTGGGGCCCAAAGCAGACAGGGTCCAGGCAGTGCTCGACGACATGCTGGAGACACACAGAGAGCACCTGCCCCAATTCTGGACCTGACCCACGCAATCAGAGGGGCGACCCCAACCGGCCGCCCCTTTATTAACCTATCCAATGCGCTATTACCTGGGCGCCGATCTGGGCGCCACCAAGACTCACACCCTCATCACTGATGAAACAGGCCGTGCCCTGGGTTTCGGCGAAAGCGGACCCGGCAACCATGAAACCGTCGGTTATGATGGCATGTTCGAAGCCATGCACAGCGGCATGGAAGAAGCTTTGCGCGCCGCGGGCTTGAAAAAGGACGATATCACGGGGGCAGGCTTCGGCGTGGCTGGCTACGACTGGCCTTCCGAGGTCGCGGCCACAGTGGAGGTGATCGACCGGCTCGGCCTGGACGCGCCGTACAAGTTCGTCAACGACGCGGTGCCCGGCCTGGTCGCCGGGTCGGAGGAAGGCTGGGGTATCGTCATCATTTCGGGCACGGGCTCGAACTGCCGCGGCTGGGATCGCGAGCACCAGCGCGAGGGCCGCGTCACCGGACATGGCGTCATGATGGGCGAAGGCGCAGGCGGCTCCGAGCTGATGCACCGCTGCATGCAGATCATCGGCTACTCGTGGACGAAACGCCTGCCGGAGACCGCCTTGGCGGATGCCATCGTTGCCCATGCCGGCGCGAAGGATCTCGAAGACCTGCTGCGCGGGTACACGACCCACGAATATCACGTGGGGGCCGAGGCTGCGCGGATCGTCTTCCGCGTGGCCGAAGAAGGCGACCGGGTCGCGCGCGACCTGATCCGCTGGGCCGGGACCGAGCTGGGCGAGCTGGTGAACGCGGTCACCCGCCAGCTCGAGTTCCAAAGCCTGGACTTCGATGTGGTCATGACGGGCAGCATGTTCGACGGCGGGGCGATGCTGATCGATCCTATGCGCGAGACAGTCCACAAATTCGCGCCGCATGCCCGCCTGGTCCGCCTGAACGCTCCGCCCGTGATCGGCGCGGTCATGCTCGGCATGGAAGCAGCCGGATGCAGAGCAACCCCCGTCATACGTGACACGCTGAAAGAAAGTATTTCCGCCCTGAGAAACATCGTCTCAACCTGACTCTGGAATGAAAATGTCTCGTTTCTTTCTACACTTCTGTCTGCTCGCCGTCCTGTTGACGGCCTGCTCCGCCTCCGCGACCCCTGCCCCCCTCCCCACACCGACAGCGAGTCCCGAACCGACAATGACTCCCACCCCCTCTGCCCCCCAATTTATCATCCTGGCATATGCAACCGAAGGTATCTTCGCGGACATCATTCCCTACGATAAGCTTACGCACATCAACTATGCCTTCCTCACACCGAAGGAAGATGGCACGTTCAACCGCATCAGCAACGCCTGGAAGCTGAAACAGATCGTCAAAGATGGGCATGAGCAGGATGTAAAGGTCTGCATCTCGGTCGGCGGCTGGGGCTGGGACGCGCAGTTCGAGGAGCTGGCGGCCCATCCCGAGTCGAGAAGCGTCTTCGTCCAAAACCTCAAGGCCTTCGTGGACGAATACCAGCTCGATGGCGTGGACATGGACTGGGAATATCCGGATCCCGGCCAATCGTCGCAGAATTTTCTGGCCCTCATCCAGGAAATCCGCGCCGCCATGCCCGACAAGCTTTTGACGACCGCGGTTGTCTCCTATGGAGATGACAATGGTTCCGGCATCCCCACCGTATCCTTCGAACTGTTCGATTTCGTCAACGTCATGACCTACGATGGTCCCGACCACGGGACGATGGAACAGTTCGAGCGCGGGCTGTCGTACTGGAGCGGGCGCGGCCTGCCAAAGGAGAAGATCGTCATGGGCGTGCCGTTCTACGGCGATCCGGGCACAGCCTATTTCAAGATCGTACAGGCCGACCCGTCCGCCGCGCAGCTGGACTCCTTCGATTACTTCGGTACCACCTTGCATTACAATGGAATACCGACCATTCAAACCAAAACAAGGATCGCAATGGAGAGCGCAGGCGGCATTATGTTCTGGGCCCTGGATCATGACACACAGGGAGACCTGTCGCTCGTCAATGCCATCCATCAGGCGGTTCAGGAGCCGTAGGGTTTACAATCAGGAATCTTCATCAAGGACTCATCCATCATGACCAAGAATTCTCTTCCGAACATCCCCTGGCAGGAACGGCCCGCTGGCTGCTCTGATGTCGTCTGGCGTTACGATGCGAATCCGATCATTCCGCGCAACCTGATCCCCTCCTCGAACAGCATTTTCAACAGTGCGGTCGTGCCTTTCAACGGCAAGTTTGCCGGCGTGTTTCGCTGCGACAACAGGAAGCGGGAGATGAACCTCAATCGCGGCTTCAGCGAGGATGGCATCCACTGGAAGCTGGATGACGAAACCATTCAGTGGGAATGTGACGATCCCGAGATTGGCTGGTTCCAGTATCGCTATGATCCGCGCGTGGTCTGGCTGGAAGATCGTTATTATGTCAGCTGGTGCAATGGGTATCAC
>JBAVVF010000034.1:0-4054 GCA_049697155.1 Anaerolineales bacterium | reverse complement strand
GCGCTCGTGCATTTGCCGTTGTTTACAGAGTAAGGTCAAAGCAAAAGGTGAAAAGTGAGAAGAACCCTGAGTTGAATGCTTCAGGGTTCTTCGTTATTAACCATGAATCTACTTTTTTTTATCTTTTTACTTTTCACTTTTACAATTAATCTACTCTTCCCAATCCGCCCCATCTTCTTGATTTCAATTTCCCTCTTCATCGCAGACGTTCGGTCCGGCAGCTCCTCCACATAGACCAGCTTCACGGGGCAGCGCGTCCGTGTGTAACGCGCCCCGCGTCCCCTGTTGTGCACGGCGACGCGTCTCTGCGGGTCAACGGTCCAGCCGGTGTAGTAGGTCCCGTCCGCGCACTCGACGATGTAACAATAACAACTCATCTCACTTGCGCTGTTTTTGCCGGTCGGCAACCATTCCCCCGAAGAGCATTTGATTCAACCGCTCGCCAAAAGAGGGAGCATCAATCGGTGCTGCCTCGCCTTTCAGCCATTCCCCGGCGGTCCGTTCACCCAGCCAGCGGGTCCGTCCCTCCAGGGCCCGTTTCAGTCGCTCTGTCACGGCCTCCCGGTCATTTGCCTCGATCGCATCCCGCAGGTCGATCAACGACGTAATGTATTCATTTAGCAATCGCACCAGGTTTTCACGGTTTTCGAGAGCACTCTCACCAAGCGAGAGTACATCATCATGATAGGCAACGCCGGCCGTGACCGCGGCATATGGGCGCCCCGCCAGCTTACGGGCTTCCAGCCAGCCGGGTCGATCCACTGTCGTATCGAGCAGGGCCGCCGCGGCCAGTTGCGGCAGAACATGCATGGCCGAGAAGACCCCATCGGCCTCGGCCGTATCCATCAGCAGCGGGGTCGCGCCCAGCAGGTTCACCAGCTCCATGGCCAGATTGAATACATTGCCCGGCGTTCCGGACGGAGCATTGACCACCATCAGGCCTTTCTCGAACAAATCTGCCCGGGCGGCCTTCACGCCGAACTCCGTCCCGTGCAGGTATTCAGGATTGATGGCCGGAGTGAGTCCGATGTAAAACCGTCCCGGAGGCAGAAGCTCCTTGGCCCACGCGGCCACCGTCGCCTTCGCGGGAGCCGTATCCAGAACGAGCGTACCCTCCTGTAAGTCGGGCGCAATGATCTCCAATGTTTCGCGGACGGCGGCCAGCGGCAGGGCCAGGATGACAATCCTCGCCTCTCGGATGGAAGCAGGCAGGTTATACTTCACGTCATCCACCGCGCCCGCTTTCTGCGACTCTTTGGCCGCCTGCGGATCCTTGTCATGCCCCACGCGGCGGAGGTCCAGGTTATGGGCCTTGATTGCCAGACCGATGGAAGAGCCGATTTGCCCGAGACCGACGATGGTGATTTGTGCGTTCATAAATTCCTCACAGCAGGAGATGAGTTATTATAATGCGAATGTCCCCGTTAAATCCGAGAACCGCGGACGCCGACCGCGGCTCTCTTAGAAAGGAGGAGAAGAGAAATCACCTTACTGAGCCTAATTTATCATAGTGGACTCAAAGATACTTGACGGGTAGCCTACGATTGCCCTACGTTTGTTCGACAACTAACAAGGTTGTTAATGAAATCACTACCTTTTTCCACCTTTGTCAGCGAAGTGAATGGAACTCCCGTTGGGGACCTGCGGATCGCGGTCTCAGACCTGGGCCTGGTCGCCGTTGAATGGGCCAACGCCCAGCCGGATTTCGATTCCTATCTCCTCCAATCGGATGCAGAAGCAGTGGCACCCTATGCAAACGAACTGCGCGAATACCTGGAGGGCAAACGCCGCGAGTTCACGTTTCAGATCAACTGGTCCATCTTTCGCCCGTTCCAAAAGGAAGCGCTGCAGAGGGTATTAAAAATCCCATACGGGGAAACACGGACCTATTCGGAGATCGCCGCCGAGATGAACCGTCCGCTCGCCTACCGGGCGGTGGGACGCGCCAACGCCACCAACCCCATGCCAATCGTCATTCCCTGTCACCGGCTGATTGGGACGGATGGGAAACTGCACGGCTACGGCGGCGGGGAAGGCTTGAGGACGAAGGAATGGCTGTTGAAGCTTGAAGGGGCGGTTATCGCGTAACATTATTGGGTATCGACGCGTCAGAATCTTGTCCTTCAATCAACCTAAAACAACTCGCTCACGCCGCCGTCCCCGGCGGCGATCCCTGGTCAATGCCAGCGCCGCGGACGGCGCTGAGAGCGTTGTTTATTATAGTTAGGAGTAGTCTGTGAAAGCCAAACATTGGTTCGTATTCATTTTGCTGGGCGCGATCTGGAGTTCCTCGTTTATGTGGATCAAGATCGCGGTGGCGGAAATTGGCCCGATTACGCTGGTAGCCTTCCGGGTGCTCTTCGGGCTTTTATTCGGGATCGCCATCATTTCTATCCAGCGTGCAAAGCTGCCGCGCAGCGCCAAGGAATGGTCACCGCTTCTGATCCTGGGCATTACAAACGTAGCGATTCCATTCTTCCTCATCTCATGGGGCGAGCAATCCATCGACTCGGCGGTCGCGGCCATCCTGGACGCCACCGTGCCCCTCTTCACCATTTTGATCGCCCACTATCTGCTGCATGATGATAAGATGACGGTGCCGAAAGTGCTGGGCCTGCTGATGGGCTTTGCCGGCGTCGTCATCCTGATGAGCAAGGATATCGGCGCCTCGCTCGGCTCCGTGCTCGGTCAGCTGGCGGTGGTGCTGGCTTCCGCCTTTTACGCGGGCAGTGCCGTCTACGCCCGCAAGACCACGGAGAACACATCCGGGATCATGCGCAGTGCGGGACCGCTGGTCTCCGCAACTGCCCTGATGTGGCTGGCGACGTTTCTGGTCGAGAGTCCGGTCGAGGTTCCGCAGCTACGCATCACCTGGATCGCCCTGCTCTTCCTCGGCATCTTCGGCTCGGGTGTGGCCTTTGTCATGGCGTATTACCTGATCCATGAGATCGGTCCCACGCGCACGAGCATGGTGACGTATCTCTTTCCGCTGGGCGGCGTGATCCTGGGAGTAGCCTTTCTCAATGAGACGCTTTCCTGGCAGCTGGTGGCCGGTGCAGTGCTGATCATTTTGAGTCTGGCCGTGGCAAACATACAGACAGAGAAACAGGAATTGAACACAAAGGAGCAGGCAGCAGCAGACTAATGACTGAATTTCGATCGGCCTTCGTTGCAATTATCGGACGACCCAATGTTGGGAAATCGACACTGACGAACGCGCTGCTGGGACAGAAGATCGCGGCGGTGTCACCCAAGCCTCAGACCACGCGCAAGCGCCAGCTTGGGATTCTGACAAGCGATGCCGCCCAGCTTGTCTTTGTGGATACACCCGGCATACACAATGCGCGCCATAAACTTGGCACGTTTCTCAATCAGGAAGCCGAGCAGGCGCTCGAGGGCGTGGATGTGATCCTCTGGCTGGTGGACGCCTCCGTCCGGCCGACGGAGGAGGACAAGCAGATCGCGTCGCTGCTGACGCGCCTGGCGCGCCGGACTCCGCTCGTGCTGGCCGCGAACAAAATCGATTTGATCTCCGCTGAGGCGCTGACTCCGCAGATCGAAGCGTACCAGGCGTCGCTGAAGCGCGAGGCGCAGGTGATCTCCATCTCTGCCACCCAGAATCGAAACCTGGATCATCTCCGGGAGTTGCTGGTTTCGCTGGCCCCGATCCGCCCGCCCGAATTCGATGAGGAACAGGTGACCGATTCATACGAGCGCGACATCGCCGCCGACCTGATCCGGGAGGCCTGCCTGCACAGCCTGCGCGATGAAGTGCCGCACGGCGTGGGCGTGCGCGTGGACGAGTTTGCCGAGCGCGACAACGGCATGCTCTACATCGCCGCGACCATTTTCGTGGAGCGCGAATCGCAAAAAGGGATAGTCATCGGCGAGGGCGGCAAAATGTTGAAGCAAATCGGTTCGGCGGCCCGCAAGGAGATCGAGGAGATGGGCGGGCGGGCGGTGTTTCTCGAACTGCGCGTCAAGGTCTTGAAAGACTGGCGCAACGACGAGAATGCCCTCAGGCGATTCGGGTATAGGTTAGAGAAGAAAAAGA
>JBAVVF010000033.1:0-4425 GCA_049697155.1 Anaerolineales bacterium | reverse complement strand
TATCGAGACCAGGCGCCACTCGCAATGACGGATAGTGTAAGTTTTATAAATACGCCATAATCACCAACACATCCGCCAGGATGACGGCGGCCAGCCCAAGCAGGCTGAAGACCTTCTGCCAGAGCAGCCAGCGGCCCTGGTTTTCCATCCGTTTTAGGAAGAATTGGCTGAACGGATAGATGGAAGGCTGGCGTGCAAGGCTATTATAAATGGACTGGTAATAAGAATCGGTTTTGAACCAGAGCTTGTATGTGTTGCGCAGGAAGAGCAGGCTGAAGAGCAGAAAGACGAGGACGAAGCCGAGGGAGGGTTTATCTGCGATAAACACGTTTTCACCACAAGGGACACAAAGGCTTGCGAGGGTCTTTATTCATGTTACTTCGTGCCCTTCATTGATAAGAATCATTTGATGCTGGTGTGGCTAATGAGTTTGCCTGTTTTCAGTTCAAGCTCACAGGCGTGCCCACCGGTTGTGTAGGCGGATAGGGTCTGGCCATCCTCGTTGAGGCGGACGCGTGAATAGAGCGTGCTGTCCTCGGGTTTTTCCGCCTTCCAGATGATCTTTTGACCGGGTGTCAGGCAATAGAGGTTGGATTCCCTCGACGGAAACCCCTTGTGTATTTCCAGCACGATGATGCCAAAGGAGGTGACGATGGTCTTGTCAACGCTGGTATGGAGAGGTTGAATTTCCATCTTTATCCCTGCCAGAACGCCTCGTCGTACGCGGGAAGCTCGCAGCGCAGAGGCTTGTCGGTCCGCTCGCCCAGCGCATAGCCAGACTGAATGAGCGACTGGATCTCGGAACTGCCTTCGTAGATGACCGCGCCCTTGGAGTTGCGCAGGTAGCGCTCCACATCGTATTCGTCGCTGAAGCCGTACGCGCCGTGGATCTGGATCGCTTCGTTGGCGGCGCTGAAGGAGGCTTCCGTGGCGAACTTCTTGGCGTAGGAAGTCTGCAGGGTACTGCGTTTGCCCATGTTCTGCATCCAGCCGGCCTGCAGGTAGAGCAGGCGGGCGATCTCGTGATCCTGCGCCATTTTGGCGATCTTCTCCTTGATCAACTGGTGATCGGCGATGGGTTGGCCGAAGGTTGTGCGCGTCTTCGCGTAGCTGACGCTCGCTTCGAGCGCGGCCCGAATGATCCCGGTTGCACCCGAGGCGACGGTGTAGCGACCATGGTCGAAGGCGCTCATCGTGATCTTGAAGCCTTCACCTTCCTCGCCGATCCGGTTTTCGACCGGCACTTTCACGTCCTGGAAGTTGATCCAGCCGGTCGATCCGGCGCGTACCCCCAGCTTGCCGTGGATGTCGCCGCGCGTCACGCCGGGGGTGTGCAGGTCCACGATGAAGGAGGAAAGCCCCTCGGAAGGCTTCCGGGCGGACGGGTCCGTTTTCACGGTGACCAGCGCCAGGTCCGCGAGGGAGGCGAGGGAAATCCACATCTTTTCGCCGTTCAGGAGGTAGTGGTCGCCGTCCCGTTTGGCGGAGGTCCGCATGGCCGCCACATCCGAGCCCATGCCCGGCTCGGTGAAGACCCCGCAGCCGATCTTTTCCCCTCGGGCCAGCGGGACCAGAAACTTCTGCTTCTGCTCCTCCGTGCCCCATTGGAAGACGGTCATGCCGCACAAACCGGTATGGACCGACATCACCACCCGCAGGGATGTGTCCACAACTTCGAGCTCCTCGCAGGCCAGCCCCCAGGCCACGTAATCCATGCCCCCGCCGCCGTAGCGCACCGGAAAAGGCAGGCCCAGGATGCCCAGTTCCCCCATACGCTTCAGTGCAAAGGGAATCGGCTCCTGTTTGCGGTCATAGTCTTTTATGACCGGCGCGATCTCCTTTTGGACGAAATCGCGTACCATTTTTTGGGTCATCAAATGTTCAGCCGACAGGGAAAAATCCATGGATTCGCCTCGGTAAAAATTTTCCGTAATTATACCCGCTGAATATTCGGCTCCACTCCGCCCTCCAGGCTGGCAAGCGGCCCTGTTAAATAAAAAAAGCCCGACTGCCGCTGCGCCGTAAGGCGTGGCATCGGGCTAGTGATGTTGGGTGTCTTCGATCATGATTTTTTCTCGACACCCATGTTGCTCAGCTCATCAGAATTGATGTTCGAGACGAGCAGGTCCGCACCGGCGAGGGCGAGGAACACGAGCAAAAGGACTGAGGCAACGATAACGAACATGGAATGACCTCCTTTCTCTATATACCTATTAACGCCATTTGCTGCATTAAGTTATATCCCCTAACAGTACTGAAATGCATTTGAAACGCACGAAAATTTCAGCGCTGTAAGGTTGATATCTAGACGCCGGTCCACGATTTTTGTTCCATAAATTAATACGGGGCCGGGGAAGTAATGTTGCAGGATGAGCAATGCGGGGAATTCAAACTATCAGACACTTTGCCCAAATCTTCCCACCTGCATTCTATATGGAAATAGTCTGTCTAAAAAGTAATGGTGACATATGCCTAGAAAGACGGACACTTTGTATTGGTTCGTACCCAGGTTGACAAAACCGGCCTTTGAGATAAAATTCAGTCCGCAGAAAAAAAGCCGAAGTGGCGGAATTGGCAGACGCGCTACGTTCAGGGCGTAGTGAGGGTTCCCTCATGTGGGTTCAAGTCCCACCTTCGGCACCACAAAAACAAAACTCGCCTCCCGGCGAGTTTTTTGTTGCCCGGCGCGGCAGTCCCGGCCATCTTCCCTTCCCTTGCTCCGGCTGGGTAATTGG
This sequence comes from Anaerolineales bacterium, assembly GCA_049697155.1. GTDB lineage: Bacteria > Chloroflexota > Anaerolineae > Anaerolineales > Villigracilaceae > Defluviilinea. Next base: position 1,690 of record JBAVVF010000033.1, on the reverse strand, counting down.
ATGCTCCCCCAAACCGGAAAGTGTGGCACAAAGCGGCGCCGGTTTGCGTAGTTTGGCGGACAAAATGGGGCTGGCGGAGGCTTAGGAAAGCCTTAGAGAGGGCATGGTGCAGCCATTGGGGATGGGGGAGGAGTGGTATAATTAGAGTAAATCAGGCATATCCTTCATTAGTTAAGACGCGGAGTCACAGAATCTCGTCCTTCGTGTCTTTTTTATGCCAAGACCCCTTCAAAAGAGAAAATTATGGCTGAAGAGAACATTCAAACCAATAATAACGGTAATGTCCAGCAAGTTGACATAGATGCCCAGATGCGCGAAGCCTATCTCGATTACGCGATGAGCGTCATCGTCGCGCGCGCCCTGCCGGATGCCCGGGATGGGTTGAAACCCGTCCACCGCCGGATCCTTTATGCGATGCAGGAGCTGGGTATCCGTTCGAACACCTCTTACAAGAAATCCGCCCGTATCGTGGGTGAGGTGCTGGGTAAGTTCCACCCGCACGGCGACTCGGCGGTCTATGAGTCCATGGCACGCATGGCCCAGGATTTCTCCATGCGTTACATGCTCGTGGATGGACAAGGCAACTTCGGATCGGTGGATGGCGATGCGCCCGCAGCCATGCGTTACACGGAAGCCCGCCTTCACAAGCTGGCCGAGGAACTGCTCGGTGATATCGACAAGGATACCGTTGATTTCGGACCCAATTTTGATGACTCGCTCCAGGAGCCGCTTGTCCTGCCTGCCCGCGTGCCGAATATGCTTCTCAATGGCACGTCGGGGATTGCGGTCGGTATGGCGACCAATATCCCACCGCATAATCTGCGCGAACTGACAGATGCCGTCAGCTTCCTGATCGACAACTTCGACACGATGGATGATATTCCTGTGGCTGAGCTCATGAAGCTTATCCCGGGACCGGACTTCCCGACCGGTGGCATCATCGTTGGCCGCGAAGGGATTGAGGCTGCCTATGGTACCGGCCGGGGACGCCTTGTGGTCCGTGGGATGGCGCACATCGAGGAGGGAAAGAGCGGCCGTCACGAGATCATCATTACCGAAATCCCCTACCAGGTGAATAAATCCACCCTGATCGAGCGCATCGCCGAGCTGGTGCGCTCAGATAAGATAGACCAGATCTCCGACCTGCGCGACGAATCGGATCAGCGCGGCATGAGCATTGTGATCGAGCTCAAGCGCGGCGCGCAGCCCAAGAAAGTCCTGAACCAGCTTTATAAATATACGGCCCTGCAGTCCACGTTTGGCGTGCAGCTGCTGGCCCTGGTGGATGGCGAGCCGCGTACTTTATCCCTGAAACGCTCGTTGCAGATTTTCATCGAACACCGCCAGACAGTCATTGTCCGCCGCACGAATTTCGAACTGGCAAAGGCCCGGGCCCGCCAGCACATTCTGGATGGGTACCTGATCGCGCTTAACAATCTCGACGCGGTGATCAAAACGATCCGCGAATCGCAGGATGCCGATGAGGCCAAGGGAAACCTGGTCAAGCGCTTTAAATTGACCGAAATCCAGGCGCAGGCGATCCTGGATATGCAGCTGCGCAGGCTGGCCGCTCTCGAACGCTGGAAGATCGAGGAGGAGCACAAACAGGTCGCCCAGCAGATCGCTCATTTCGAAGACCTGCTGGCGCATCCCAGGAAAATCTTGGCGCTGATCCAGGACGACATGCGCG
>JBAVVF010000032.1:0-7101 GCA_049697155.1 Anaerolineales bacterium | reverse complement strand
CCTGGATCGGCGCGGCCGTGCCGTTGATCGCCGCGGGGCTGTATGTTTTCAGCTCGGCATATTTCAGGGACAAACCTTACTCCATTGGCTGGGCCTGGGCATCTGTGCTGACCTTTGCCATTGCATTCCGGCAGGTCCTTACGCTTGTCAACCTACCCAGCCCGTACGACGCACTCGCCTGGGCAGGTTTCGCCGCGCTCTATATGGTCGTCGAACGCCTGCTGGCGCGCATCCCGGAAAACAGCACCGGCAGAATCCAACGGTTCTGGTTTGACAAATTTCACTGGCCGTTGGTCGCGGGTACGGTCGCGCTGTCCGTGTTGAGCTTCGCCCTGACGTGGACCAGCACTCTGATCGCCTTCCGGGGAGCACATCTCAAGGACTACGTACCCTGGATTCTCGCACAGGCTGCAGTGGTCGTTGTCGCAGTCGCCGCGGCGCGCCTGTACCGGCGAAACTGGACTCTCTACCTCCTGCCCCTGCTCTCCTTCCTGCCCGTCACACTTTTCTTTATCGGCTATGGCGAACAGATTTTTGGCCAGGCGCTGACCACATCCCAATATGCGCTCGCCTGGATGGGCTTGGGAATACTTCATTTCATTCCCGCTATTCTCCTCGACCGCCGCAAAGTTCGCTACTCACAGCCTCTCTACCTGGGCGCCTACGCGCTGCTGACATGGTCTGTCCTTTGGTCGTTGAGCGAGCGCTCCACACTCGTGTGGACGTTTGGTTTCTGGATTCTCGCAGCCATCACTTCCGCCCTGCTGGTCCATTTCAAGCGGCACCGGACATGGGAGGAGTTTACACAGTTCATTCTCGGAACATCTGCAAATAGGCTGCAAACATACCTTCGCAACCTCTTCCAGTGGCTGGCGGCATGGACCTTCCCGATCTGGTGTGTGATCCTGCTCCGGCAGCTGAACGTCTCGGCCGAGTTCGCCTGGCTGGGACTGGTCGTGCCGGCGCTTGCGTACCTCGGACTTGCTCTCCGGCTCCGGCGCGTTGACTCGGCCTACGCGGCTCCGCTTCACAGCGCGGCACAGTTCTACACAGCTCTCGCGCTTCTGATCAGCCTGCCGCTGACCTTCCGTTATTTCTTTGGGCGTCATACGCCCGGCGACGCAGAGGCGCTACTGGCCTTCGGCATCCTGCAGGGTCTGGCCGTTATTTTCTACGCCGCCTCAGCCTGGATCTTCAAATCGCGCGGCTTCGCGCATACGGCCGCCTGGCTGAGCATCATCCCGTTCACACTGGCCTGGAAGATCGACGGGAATACGTTTACGCCCCTGACGCTCGTCGGCCCCTGGCTGGCCTGGACGACGGTTCTGCTGGCGATTGGTTTTGCCCTGGACAAGGTTAAAACCCGCTACGCGCACGGTCCTTATCTGGCAGGCTATGTGCTGGCAGCCTTTGCGCTGATCTGTTCCACCCCCGACAGGCTGACGAACATTTACGCGCTAGCCATCACCGTTTCACTGGCAATCCTGTCACACTTCGTCGTGCATTTCGGGCGGCATCATTCCTTCGAGGACTTCATCGCCTTCTTCCTGCGCAAAGCGGACGAGACGACCCGCCAGGTCATTGCCACGCTCTTTCTGTTCTTCGCCTGCTACGCCGCGCCCGTCCTGCTGACACAATACCTGGCATACATCGAATATCCCCTGCCCTGGCGGGGAGTCTCGCTGGCGCTTGCCGCGCCGCTCTACGTCGCGATCGGGCTTGGCATTCGCAGCGCAAAATCGAGGAGCATCGCGACCGTCCCGGCATGGGCTTTATACAGCACGGGCTACGCGCTGACCGCCATCGGCGCGATGGTTTCCTTCGGTGACGAGGAATTGGCCATTTATGTGCTCGCGCTAGATGCGGTGGTGTACGCAGTCTCGGCGTACATTTTCCGGCAGACCTTCTGGCTCTATCTCTCCAACACCCTGGTCCCGGTCATCGCGCTGCTGATTTTGCATAACTCCGGCCGGTTGGAAGCAGAATGGGTGGCATGGATATTCATGGGTCTGGCCGTGGTCTATCTTGGCATCGGGCAACTCTTCGAACGGAAGGACCAGATAAAAGAGACCGTCCATCCCTTCGCGGTACCTTTCTACATGCCGGCCTTCGCCCTGAGCGCGCTTGCGCTGGCCGTTTCCAGCTCCGACCGGATGCTTGCCCTGCAGGTCTACTCGGTGGGCACGGTCTTCTACGCACTGTGCGGATGGGTCTTTCGCGAGACCCTGTTTATCTATCCGGCGGCGTGGCTGGCGGCGGTTCCGTACTACCTCGCCATCACGCTGACCCCGCTCGAAACGCGCTGGTACGGGTTGGCCTGGCTTCCATTGATCGTCATCTACATTGGCCTCGGTCGTTTTGTGTTCCACAAACGCCCGCTGGCCCCGCTGGGACAGGGCGTGCTGGTTCAATGGCTGGCTCATCCGGCCATGCCGTTTTATCTGCTGGCGTATTCCCTCAGCGTGAGCATGATCTCGCTTTCCTATATCTCGCCGCTGGCAGTCACGATTGCCTTTGGCAGCGCGGCGATCCTGTACGCGGGATCCGCGTATCTTTTCCGCAGACCAGGATGGCTGTATGCCTGTCTGTTCGCGGCGCACATGACCCTGCTCACGTACTTCACCATCGATCCGAAAGGCGGAGGGGCGCACTATCTGTCGATCCCGTTCATGGCACTGGCGTGGATCATGGCGCTGCTCGGGTTTGGATTCACGCGCCGGGTCGCGGAAACCGGCCCGGACGACGCGGGAAACGGCCCTTACCGGTGGTCCATCACCGGGCGCTTGTTCAACCACCCCTGGGCGAGACCTTTCTTCGCATTCGCCGTCTTCGATATCCTCTTCTGGCAGGCCATCGCGCTGTATGGCTATGATACAACGATCATCGTTGCGAGCGGATTCGCGCTGCTGCTAGCCCTGTTCTCCCTGCTGTGGACGGAAGGCGGGCTCGTCTACGGCGTGGTCGGTTTCGGGATGCTGGCGCTCGGCGCCTGGATGAAGCAGTCGGACTTTGCCCTGACGAACGCGATGGCCGTCTACGGCGGAGTCGGGTTTGGGCTCTATCTATTCCGGATGGTTCTGGAATGGATCTCGAGCCGCCTCAAAGCGCTGGCCGTCTGGCTGAAGCCGCTCACGCATTGCGCCATCTTTCTGACGGCCAGTGCGGCGGTGGTCAATACAGCCCTCGTCTCGGGTCACATCAGTGCGGCCGCCGCGACCCTGGCCTTCGCCGGGGCCCTGTACGTGACCATCGCCTATCGTGGACACCAACATGTTCTTGGTTATCTGGGGATGGCACTCCTCGAGGCCGCCTGGGCCATGCTGCTCATTATGAATGACGTGACCCAGCCGCAGTGGTATGCCATTCCCGCCGGGCTGTACTTCATGGGTGTGGCCTATCTTGAATGGCATCGGGACCGGAGACGATACGCCGTCGGACTTGAAATTCTTGGACTGGGTGTTCTGCTGGTGACATCCTTCATGCAGTCCCTGAACGGGGCCGATGGCTTGCCTTACTTTGTCCTGCTCATGCTCGAATCGCTTCTGGTCCTTGGATGGGGCGTGCTCCAGAAGAGAAAGATTCCCTTCTTCACAGGGATTGGGGCCTTTGCATTGAATCTCATTGCGCAGGTGATCGTGCTGGTGAACGTTCACAACATCAACATCTGGCTGGTGGCCCTGGGGGTGGGGCTTCTGATTATGGCCATTGCCGTAGTTGTGGAGTTCAAACGCGAGCAACTCCGGGCACACTCGCGTGAGCTGAGCGAAGCGCTCGAGAAATGGTCGTGAGAATGCCTGTCGGGCTTGCTTTCTGCGCGGTCCTTGCCCTGATCTTCATCGCGATCATCGTCGTCATCTTTGTGCGCGCCAACCGAAAACCGGATTCGCTGACCATGGCAAAGCGATCCCCAAAAGGATGGCGGAACTGGATTGGCTACATCGGGGTCGCCCTGATCCTTGCCCTCTGGTCGCTCGCCGCCGCCCTTTTCTTCCTTGGCATTGTGTGGATTATTCGGCAAAACCCGAATCCGGACGCCGATTTTCAGGTTGGGGATGAACAAAAGAAAAAAGCCAGACGCGTCTATACCTGGCTGTTTTTGTCATCCATCCTGACCGTTCCATTCTTTCTGATCATGGTGATTGCCTCGTATTCGGGAAATACCGCAAACAATCAGCTCGTCCTGGCGGCTCTGGTGCCCGTCCTGTTCCATTTGCCTCTCCTGCTGGGGTTGACTTCAAAGAGCGTCTTTGTCTATCGTCATACCCAGCAGGGAGTTCTGCTGGTCGCCTTGCGCGCCGGACTGGCCGCGATCGCCGTCAGCATCGGCGACGATCCGGGAGAGGGGGCCTGGCTGTTTTTGCTCGGCAACAGTTCGCTCTGGCTGTTCGGCAGCCTCTGGGGCTGGATCGAAATCAACCGCGGCAGCTGCTGGTGGATGAAACAGAAGCGCGACGCCGCCCGGCGCGGCCGGGCCGAGCTCCTTCCGCCCGAGCCGGACCTCAGTCCCGAAACATATATGGAGCGCGGCAAATGGTATTTGCAGCATCAGCAGAAGGATGCTGCAAAGGCATATGCGCTCGAAGCTTTTCGGCATGGAAGTTTTGAGATCAGACGCCAGGCCATTCAATTGTTGGATGACATGAACGAGGTGAGCTTCTTCTAGGAAAGCCAGGATAGGACCATGCACAAGAAACCTTCGAAATTCTGGGCATACATCGCAGTCATCGTCGGAATACTGCTGCTGCTGATGGGCATCGCGGCGCTGATCGGCTATTTCGGACTTCCGGTCTTTCTGCCGGTCGAAGACGTACTCAGTTATAACCTCGGACAGATCGCCGCCATGTTTCTCGGCCTGGTGTGCGGATCGCTGGCGGTCTATCACTGGGCCGGCTCGATCAGTTGGCGCAAATCCTCAACTCTCAACCTGCCGTCCTTTTACGTGTTCTGGATCGCGCTGGCGCTCGTCCTGGGACTGGGGACTCTCATCCTCAGCTTCAAGATTGCCGTAGAGTATCTATTCCCGCCGGTGTTCATGCTGGGCGCGGCGCTCTCTACACTGACGGTCCTGGCCTGGGCCTACCGCAGGATGGGCGGATCTCTCACCTGGCGGCAGGCCTCCCTTGCATTCGTTTGCGGAAGCACCCTGTCCATAGCTGTGGCAATCGTGCTCGAAGCCATTCTTCCATATCTCGGTTACGTTTTGCTGGAACCCTTCTGGTATCTTGCCGAAGAGTTCGCGGACCTTTCCTGGGGTTCCCCGGGGTTTATCGAGCGTCTCTTTGCCTCTCCATTGATCCTGGTCTTCCTCGCAGTTGTGGCCCTGCAGGCGCCCATCCCGGAGGAATTCGCCAAGGCGCTGGGGGTCCCCATGTTCGGACGCGCCCGCATCCGGAACGAACGTCAGGCCTTTGCCATCGGGCTGGCGGCCGGCGCCGGGTTTGCGATTCTCGAGAACATGCTTTATGAAGGGTTATATGCAAGTCACAACGGCTGGGGCTGGGCGGCCATCACTTTACTGCGTTCCTTTGGCTCGGTGCTCCATCCCCTTTGCACCGGCATCATTGCCCTGGGCTGGTTCCGCATGAAAGAGGGCGGCGCGGGCAAGCTCTTCAAGGCCTACCTGCTCTCCGTGGGTTTGCATACCCTCTGGAATGGCGGCTTCGAACCGCTGCTCTACCTGACGGGGTTGGATTACTTCGCGGGGTCGGGCTCGTCACTATCCCTGTACGGGGAGACACTCAGCGCACTGCTGGTCGGATACCTGATCCTGCTCTCGATCGGATTGTGGCTGCTGCTGCGCCGCATCGTGAACCAGATCTCTGAAAGGGTCACACCCACGCTGATGCCTGCCGCCGTTTCGAGGCGCGCGGTCGCGACCTGGGCCCTGGCCTGCGCGCTGGTCATTGTGCCGATCGGCGCGACGCTCAGCCCGGCCTGGGACGCGATCCAGGCCCTGTTCGTGGACGGCGAGATCCGGCAGGTCGAGCCTATCGAACTTGGCACGCTGAAGGAAACGGAAGAAGCATACAAAAAGCATATTAGCAATTTGAGAAACCTGTCCAGGATACACCCGGATCTCTCGGGGATCAACGAGCCTGGCGACGTATATGAATATGCCATCACCCTGGAAAGGTCCCGGCCGGCACTCTGGTCCTATCTGTGGTGCGCCACGACCCGAGGAACTCTCGATCAAAACTTCCGGAATATGGAAATTGAGTTCCTCGTGGATGGAACGGCCATTCCCGCGGACAGGTTCACGACAATCGATTTCAAATCGAACAACTTCTATTGCCGCGAATACTACACGCTGATCCAGACTTGGCCGCGCGGACGCTTCCATCTGGAAACGCGCGTTACCTTTACGAAAGCCATCAGCGATGGAGTGTACCGGTATCGTGTGGGGACGCACTATTTTCGTTACGCGGTGACGGTGAAGCGCTGAAACCGACACGCACAGGAGAGCTGGCTCATGGATACAAACATCAAGCCCATGCATAAAGAGGCGATGACGAGAACGATCCGGCTGGGGTTGCTCGCCGCGACATTTGTGAGCATTTGCCTGCTATTTCTCTGGATGTTTTCGTCTTTCCAGCCCGACCAGTACTCCCTGTCCGACCGCTATTTCCCGTCCATGACCGCCACCCGCACGAGGACCCCCACACCGACGCGTACCCCAAGGCCGACCCATACCCCCTCCCTGACTCCCACCGTCACCCTCACACCGACGGTCACACCCACCGCCACCATCACACCCACCGCCACCATCACACCCACACCTCATGCTTTCCTTGCACCTCCGGAAGGAGTGACGGTACTGGCAGAAACATTCGATTCCAGTGCGCCCGGCTGGGAGCCATATTCCTCCAACAGCTCGCTGCGCGTCGACAATGGCAGACTGGTGATCAGATCCAATCAGCAGGGGCAGGCGGGAATGGCCCTGTGCTTTGACTGTCCGGAATATGACCAGACTTTTTATTTTCAAGCCGAATTGCTTCCTGAAAAAGATATATCCATTCAGCACGGATTGACATTCTGCGCGGCAAGCCGTGAGAACGAATACTATTCATTCACCATCGATCGTACATATTTACTCTAAAGGCT
>JBAVVF010000031.1:0-4567 GCA_049697155.1 Anaerolineales bacterium | reverse complement strand
GGGCAGATAGACAGAAAATCCGCGTTTCGTCCGCGCTCCCTCGACTTGCCCTCGGTTCGCTCCGCTCAACGCGAAGGACAGGAGTCATCATGTTAAAAGTCTTCCAGCGACTCTGGCAGGTCAACTGGGCAGAGCAGTGGCAGTACCGCGCCAACCTGATCATGTACCTGCTCTACTGGCTGGTCTCCCCCATCATCTATCTGGCCGTGTGGACCAGCATTGCCCAAAGCAAAGGCAGCGTGAACGGACTCACCGCCAACGATTTCGTCACCTATTACATGACCCTCCTGATCGTCGACCAGATCACCAGCAACATCGTCATCCACACCTTTGCCTACAAAGTCCAGGATGGCTCGCTGTCCGGCGAGCTGGTCCGCCCGATCCACCCCATGCTGACGAATGCCCTGGTCAACAACATTGCCTTCAAAGGGCTGACGATCATGGGCTTTATCCCGGTCTGGATCGTCCTGTTCTTCCTCTATAAGCCGGATTTCAGCAGTGTGACGTTCGCTGGAATTCTGCTGGCGATCCCCGCGATGTTGATGGGATTCTTCGTCGGCTTTCTGCTCTCGGCGGCCATCACATCCCTGGCCTTCTGGACCACGCGCGTCTATTCCATCCACGAATTTTATTATGCCTTGATGCTTCTTTTCTCCGGACAGTTTGTGCCCCTCACCCTCATGCCGAAAATCGTCCAGGAGGTTGCCCAGTATCTGCCCTATCAACTCCAGATTTACTTTCCCATTCAATTGATCCTGGGCAAGCTCTCCGGCGCACAAATCCTGCATGGGTACACGATGGGAGCCATCTGGCTGACCGTTTCCATCGTCGTATTCAACTGGGTCTGGCGCAACGGGGTCAAACGCTATTCGGCAGTGGGAGCCTGAACATGAATACGTGGAAATTGCTCTCTGCATTCCTCAAAGTGAACGTCCAGATGTCGCTGGCCTATCGCGCGGATACCGTCGTGAATATTTTGCTTAACATCATGTGGCTCGGCTGGGAGTTGTTGAGTCTCGGCATCATCTTCAGCAATACCGAGACCATCGGCGGCTGGGGCTTCGGGGAACTGATCGCACTGCTGGGCGTGTTCCGCCTCGTCCACACGCTGATGATCGCCCTGATCTGGCCCAACACCGAGAAATTCAACCAGAGCATCCGCGACGGCTCCATGGATTACACCCTGCTGCAGCCCGTCAACAGCATGTTCCTCGTGACGTTTTCGCGCATTACCGTCTGGCGGGCCTGGGACCTGATCCTCGCGGCGGTCCTGATCGTGGTCGGTGTAAACATGTCCGGAGACACAGCCACACCGCTCAGCATCCTGGCCTTTATCGTGCTGACCATCTCGGGGGCGATCGTGATCTACAGCCTGTGGATCGTGCTGATCGCGCTGACGTTCTGGTTCACCAAGTTCGACAACAACGTCACCATCCTGCAGGCGCTACTCGACGCGGGGCGCTACCCGGTGACGGTCTATCCCGTCTGGCTGCGCATCCTGGTGACCTTCATCATTCCCATCGCGGTCGCAACGACCATTCCGCTCCAGGGCCTGCGCGGGGAGCTCGACCTCGGTCGGATTCTAATGTTCGTTGCCATTGGGATCGCGAGCTTTCTTGTCGCATCGCAGGTATGGAAAAGAGGATTAAAACAATATAGCGGGGCAAGTAGTTAGCGTATAAAACAAGAAAGAGCCGGAGATTTCAAGTCTCCGGCTCTTTCTTGTTACTTTTACCTTCTATTTCTTCTGATTTGCCACGTAGACCTTTACAGCCTCCCGAAAGAACTCTGCCAACTGGGGGTGCATCTTATCGAAGTTGGCCCTGAAGCGCGGGTCGTCGTTGTAGCCGTTGACCAGGTCGAGCAGTTGATCCAGCTTCGGAGTCCAGAAGTAGTCCATGTGCCTGCGCCAGCGTTCGACGATCCCCTGCACTTCACTGCTGGCCGCGCCATTCGGCATGGCGGCGATCATATCCGTGTAAATCGCGTTGCCTTCTGCCAGGATGGCTTCCTTCCTGGCCGCGGGATAGGCCTTCCACTTGCGGTTGGATGCCCGCACGGTTTCAGGGTCATACATCTTCTCCGCTTCCGCCGCGTATTTCTCCTGCTCTTCCTCACTAAAACCTTCAAAGTATGCCTTGTTGCTCATCGCATTGTTTCCTTTCAAATGATTGATCGTATTGTCCACTGTGCCGATCAGGCGGTTCAAACGTGCCACCTGCTTTTGCAGTGCATCCTTGTGGCTGTGCAGCGCGCCCAGCACATCGAAGTCACGGCGTCCCACGATCTTCTTGATGTCCTCCAGCGGAATACCCAGTTCACGGTAGAACAGGATCTGCTGGAGCCGCAGCAGGGACTCCTCCCCGTAGTAACGATAGCCGTTATCGCCCACACAGGACGGCTTGAGAAGCCCGATCGCATCGTAATGATGCAGGGTGCGCGGCGTGACGCCCGCCAGTTTCGAGAGCTGTTTTACAGTGAACATATTGCTCCGTCATTGCGAGCCTTCGGGAAGCAATCTCTTACTCAATGTGAGATTGCTTCGCTCACCGCACTTGCGTGCGGCGCAAATGTCGCTCGCAATGACGACTACAATATAAACCCTAACGTAACGTTAATGTCAAGGGTTGACGGCAACACGGTGAAGAGCTTGGCCTCGCAAGGTTATAATGAACGCATGGAATATCTTCTGGCAACAACCCCCTGGTCCGGCGTGATCCTGTGGATCCTTCTCTACCTCAGCGATTATTACCTGACCATTTACTCGGCACGCGGCTTTCGGGAAATTGGACACTTTCAATTCGAAGGCAGCTTTGAATTGACCCCACAGTATCAAAAGGACGTGGATGCCCTCAAGCCGATTTCAAAGTTACATATTACCCTGCTTGTGCTCTACAGCCTTTTGATCCTCTTTCTCTGGTGGCTGACAAAACGTCTCACCCTGTTCTTCCCCCTGACCTACCTGCTCTACCTTGGAATGTTCGTGCTGCTCGAAGTTGCCATTCATTTCCGCCATCTCCGCAACATCTTCCTGATCCGCGAGGTAAGGAAGAACGGCGGCATGGAAGGCCAAATCTCCTATCGCCAGTGGTTTTCCTACAGGATATCGGCTGGCGACTTCTATTTGTTTGCGCTGCTCTTTCTGATCGTGGCAATATTGAGCTACAGTCCGTTCTTTCTGGGCGGGGCACTCATGTGCCTTGGCAACGGCATCAAACACAGCCGGCTGGCCAAAAGGGCCAAATCCAGTCCGGTGCCAGCGGTTGAGACTCAAATATGAAAATTCGCTGGAAAATTAAGAGAGCGGGCATAGAACTCCTGTCTGATTGAAATCAAGGTCAAATGGTGCAATCATGAGTACATCAAAGAGGAGGAGGCATCATGTCATGGTTCACAGTCAATAATCTGCTCCCGTTATTGTTCGTGGGTGTTGGGTTGATATTGATCTACACGTACTTCCGCAATTTGGCCCGGGTCCGCGATTCGGCCGGCTGGCCGACCAGCCAGGGTACGGTCGTGGAATCCCGGGTGCGCGAGAGCACCTCACAAGATCAAGACGGCTTCACGTCCACCAGTTACTTTCCGGAGGTGCGCTATCTGTACCATGTACTGGGGAGCGAATATGAGGGCAATATGATCACATTTGGTTCCCAATCAGGCGGCGCACAAAATAAGGTTGTCGAAGTCATCAACAGATATCCAACCGGCAGCACCGTAACGGTGTACTATGACCCGGAAAAACCCTCCATGGCGGTGTTGGAGCGTAGTGTTTCCAAAGGACTGCTCGTATCTGGCGTGGTCTGTATTGCCATCGGGATATTCTTTTTCAGCAAAGTGCTCTGATTTCCAAAAAATGCAGCAAATGCGTATCTTTGCTTTAAACCCGGGTTGTGATCAGCCCGGGCGTCTTTCTATGGTTTAATTGCCCCATGCCGGAAATTCTTCATCAGGATCAATACATTCTTGTGGTCAACAAACCCGCCAATCTGCCGGTTCTGCCGGATGGCTGGGAGAAGGACTCGCCCTATCTGGTCAAAACACTCGAGGAACAATATGGCAAGATCTTCATTGTCCATCGTCTCGACAAGATCACCAGCGGCGTGATGGTCTTCGCCCGGGACGCGGAGACTCACCGGGCCCTGAGTATTCAATTCGAGGATCACGAGGCGCAAAAGACGTACCATGCCATCCTCGAGGGGAACCCGAAATGGGAGGAGAAGACCGCCCGCCATCCGCTGCGCGCCAACGTGGGGCACAAGCATCGCACGATGGTGGATAATAAGAACGGGAAAGCCTCGGAGACGCGCTTCCGTGTTATCAAACGGTACCCGGCGCGCCCGGAGCAGGGCCGCGAGGACGCGGCCTTGGCCGAGGCACAGCCACTGACAGGGAGAACGCATCAGATCCGGGTCCACGCCTATGCGCTGGGGCATCCGCTCGTGGGAGATGTCCTGTACGGGGCGCAGGAAGCCTACGGCATCCTGCGCCCGATGCTGCACGCGCAATCGCTGTCATTCATCCATCCCGGCACAAACGAAAGGGTGAAATTCACCGCCCCGCATCCCCC
>JBAVVF010000030.1:0-6420 GCA_049697155.1 Anaerolineales bacterium | reverse complement strand
CCGCTGACTCCCCCTCCGCCGTGGATTCCGCTTCCGCACAGATACAGATTGTCGATTGGCGTCCTGTGGTTCGACCAGCCCGGGATCGGGCGCATGAACAGGAACTGGTCGAGCATGAGCTGCCCATGGTTCAGGTCGCCCTCCGTGAGTCCATAGGTTTGTTCAAAGTCGAATGGAGTCAGAATCTTCGTCTTTACGATAGACGATTTTAGATTTATGAAGTGTTCGGCAAGTATATCAATTGCCAGCTTTTCAACCCTTCCAGAATCCATCATCCATGATCCATCCTTTAGCTGATATGGCGCAAACTGAAAATGAATGCTGACCACATTCCCCGAGGTCGTCACTTCGAGATAAGGTTTCTCAGAAATCTGGCCATACTTCGCCGCGTCGTACGCCTTCTCCAGATAGTTGATGGACGGTGCAACGACGACCGTCCCCTCGGGAATGCCGTGACGGCCATCCGTCAGCAAGTGGATCTTCGCCACCGACCCGCGCATCTTGATGGACTGGGCCTTCCAGACGAATTCGGGCGGCAGGTTCAGCGGCCCGACCAGGGATAGAAAGGTCCGCTTCGGGTCGACGGCGGAGATGACCACGTCGGCCGCAATTTCCTCTCCATTTGCAAGAACAACCCCTTTACATGTGTACGTATCTACCTGTATACGTGCTACCTCTGCCTCCACACGTATCTCTCCACTCAGTGCCCTCACCGCCTCGGCCAATACCCGCGTGATCTCCCCGGACTTCCCTACGTTGACGTGTGCCAGCCCACCGCGATTCAGCCAATTGTGGATCAGGGTATAGCCCGTCCCGGCGGACATTGGTCCGAGCGTCGAGCCGTGGACTGCCACCGACGCGACCGCCGCCCGAACCTGTTCCGACTCAAAATATTCCTCCGTCAGCTCTTGGGCGGTCATCGGCAGGGCCCGGATGAAGTTGAGCATGTCCCGGCGGCCCATCAGGCGCAGTTCCAGGCCCAGTTCTGCCAGCCAGAAGCCTTCGCTCAGACTGAAATCCTTCGGCAGGCGCGGCATGATCGTGGCATAGGCAATGTCGAGGATGTTCGCGGCTTCGGTCATAAAGCGGACAAATTCAGGCCAGCGATCCGCGTCCTTCTCGGAGAAGCGTCTGATCCCCTCGGCAGCTTTGAGAGGATCGGGGTCAATAACCAGCCGTTCGCCGCCGGGCAGCAGGGAAATAAATGCCGGCCTTGCAGTGACGGCGGGAAGCGAAAGCTTCAGATCCCGGAGAATGTCCGGGCGCAGAGTCCCACCCGTCCAGACGGAATCGACCTCGAAGCCTTCGCCGAAGGACTCGGTCACGACCGATCCGCCTACCAAAGGCCGCCGCTCGAGGACGAGGACCTTCTTCCCGGCTTTGGCCAGGTATGCCGCGGCGACCAGTCCATTGTGCCCGGCGCCGATGATGATTGTGTCGTATTGATTTTCCATAAAATTCTCCGTGGTTCCGGGATTATAATCTTCTCAACAAACCAATCCATCAAGGTGGGAAAGCACTATGGACATCACTTATCAACTGCAGGGCATCCTTTTTGAATGGGATGAAAACAAAGCTAAAATCAATCTCAGAAAACACGGTGTGACATTCGAAGAAGCCTCTGAAGTTTTCTTCGATCCGTTCTACCAGACAGGCGATGCTTCGATAGATGAAGCGGAAGCAAGAGACTTTATCATCGGGTATACTTTCTCCCAACGACTTTTATTGGCTGTCTACACAGAGCGCGGCGATCGAACCAGAATTATCTCTGCTCGTCTCGCAACCCATGTAGAAAGGAAAGTTTATGAAGAAGCAAACTGACCAGACTCCGAAAGCTGAAGAAGGCTTTGATCTAAAAACTCGTACACGCGACAGTAAACCAGTTACTCTTCACATTCCTGTTGATACTTTAGAGTCACTTGAAAAAATTGCTGCCGGGCGTGATATGTCCCTGAAAGCTTTACTCAAGTTATATATTGGACAGTCCATGCGCCAGGATTTGGCAAAACTCTCTGCAGATCGCGTGCTGGAGAAGACTGAACAGGTCCTCAAAAAACACATTCAATCGGAAGAAGAAGTGTCGGCCATTCTAAAAGAAATTCGAGTCGAAACATCCTCATAAATCAATTACCACGAGCCCCGGTCAATACAGGGGCTTCTTTTTGTACAGCACATCCCGCGCCGATGATGGTATCGTATGTTTTCATTATCTTCTCCAAATTCCCTAACTACCCAAAGGTAAGTTCTTTCAAGAAATATAAAAATTCCGAATCGAAATTTGCGAACATTTCAGTCTGTGAATCCATAATTATTTCAATGCCTGTAGTCTCATATACAACATGGATGACATATTGGGTATATTCAACACTTTCGAATATATAACTGCTCTTATATGCAAGTGCTGTATCTATACTTAATCCAAGTTCCCTGGGATCGAGAATCTGGTCAATTACTATATTGGCGCCATGCCCTTTAGCTAAAGTGTCTTCCGAATATGTTTTTACATCAACTTCGCCTGGAATAGTTTCGAACAATATGGCTATTCTCGGATACTCACTCTTTGAATCAGAATCTATTATGCTGTTGCGGTAAAAAATATATGCCTGTCTGCCGGCATCAAGACTTGATCCAGTGCCAACAGGTGACAAATAGTATTTGTTATTAATATCCCAGTTCTTAGGCAGAGAAAATGACACAGACCAAATCAAGAACTTGTAGTGGTTTGGACTTAGCATTAGTATGCCATCAGCCATTAATGCGCCCGTGGCTGTTGCTTCGGGTATAGATGCCGAAGTTGGTGTACCAGTTGATCTGGGTTTTGCAGCGATAGTCGGGTCAGCAACAGAAGTTGCTTGTCGAGTTGTACAAGAGACAACAATCAGACATAATAAACTCACAATTCGCGTTCTTTTCATTTTCCGCATAATCTATTTACGCCTTGCTATTCAACCCAAAAGGCAGTCCAAACTCCATTTAACGGGATCACATCCAGTTGTCAGCGGACCATCAACCATGGTCAATCGTCTATCGTCCATCGTCCTTAAGAATCTCCTTCGCCGCCAGCATTCCCGCCGCGCCCATGACTCCGCCGCCGGGGTGGGCGCCGCTCGCGCCGAAGTAGTAGCCTTTGAGCGGCGTGCGGAAATCCGCCCATTGCGGCACGGGGCGCAGGAAGAAGATCTGGTGCAGGAGCAGCTCCCCGTGGAAGATGTTGCCGCCGGTGATGCCCGCGATGGACTCGATGTCCTTCGGCGTGATGACCTGCATCCCGACAATCGCCTTGCGGATATTCGGCGCATATTGCTCGATGGTCGCGATGACCGTCTCACCCAGTTGATCGCGCTTCACATCATCCCAGCCGCCTTCAATGTCGTACGGCGCGTATTGGACGAAGCAGGACATCACGTGCTGTCCGGGCGGCGCCATGTCCGGGTCGATCATGGAGGGGAAGATCATGTCGATGTAGGGGCGCTTCGAGATCTGTCCGTACTTGGCATCGTCGTAAGCGCGCTCGATGTAGTCGATGCTCGGGCTGATGGACACCGCGCCGCGCTGTACGGCGGGTTCGTCCGGCAAAGCCGTGAACTGCGGCAGCTCGCTCAAGGCAATATTGACCTTGCCCGACGAACCGCGCACGCGAAAGTTTTGGATGGACGTTACAAACTCATCGGGGAAATGTTTTGGCTCGACGAACTGCAGGAAGGTGCGCTTCGGGTCCGCGGCGGACATCACGATCTTGGAGTCGAGTTCATCGCCATTTTCGAGGACGACGCCCGCGGCGCGTCCCCCCTTGACCTTGACCTGCTGCACGCTTGCATTGACCCGGATCTCGGCACCGAGCGACTCCGCCGCGCGGGCGATGGCGCCGCTGACTCCGCCCGAACCGCCCCTGGCAAAGCCCCAGGCCCGGAACGCCCCGTCGATCTCGCCCATGTAGTGATGGAGCAGCACGTAGGCCGTCCCGGGCGAGCGCGGACCGAGGAACGTGCCGATGATCCCGCTGGCGGCCTTTGTGCCTTTCAACGCGTCGGTTTCGAACCACTCTTCGAGCAGGTCTGCCGACGATTGCGTGGCAAGTTTGGCGATGGTGTACAGCTCTTTTTCTGAGAGGCTTCTTGCATACTGCCCGACTTTTAGCAAGCCCAGTAAATCATGAGGGGCCAGGGAAGAGGGGTCAGGGGGGATCAAGTTGATGAGCGGTTTGATCGCCTTGGCGGCGCGCGCCATGACGCGGGCATACTCATCGTAGGCTTCGGCGTCCTTCGGCGAGTGACGATAAATCTCCTGGCGCGTCAGGTCGTGGTCATCCCAGGCGGCGAGATAACCCCCGTTTTCCATGGGCGTGAACGTACTGGGCAGCGGCAGGATCTTCAGCCCGTGCTTCGGCAGCTCCAGGTCACGGATGATCTCCGGGCGCAGCAGGCTCACCACGTAGGAAAATTCGGTGAACTTGTAGCCGGGGAAGATCTCCTCCGTCACCGCCGCCCCGCCGACGATGGGGCGGCGCTCCAGCACCAGGACCTTCTTCCCGGCGCGTGCCAGATAGGCCGCAGCGACCAGTCCATTGTGCCCGCCGCCGATAATGATTGCGTCGTATGGATTAGATGTCATGCAGGCTGCCTTTCATCAGTCTCTCGATTCTGCGATTGATAAAGGGAGAAAAATGATTTCGGAATCTTACCTGAACATCCTTTCGTCTCCAGTCATCTCCTGTAATGATACGACGACAATGTGGCGAACCACAATGACAGCGATTATCCAACATCCAGTTTGATTGAGTCGTAAACAATGCATAGTCCACGGTGACTTCTTCTCCAGGCTCTATATCCCGGCGGGCCGCCAGCGTCACTTCATCATCCATCCAGACATTTGAGTCACACGAATGGTTCATCCAACCTTCCAGGGATTGAGCGATCGCAGAGTCCTCGACCAGATACAAATGTTTATCGATCTGGATGAAGTTGTAAAGCGAGTGAGTGGCTTGAAAGTCCATGAACTCAGCCTCTGCCATCACCTGGCCGCCAACGATAATAACGACTTCACCTTTTTGAATATGCTGGCAGGCAAATATGCCATCTCCGTTAATCGCTGATCTTCTAATTTCAACCCGAGGATCGTTCCAGGTTTGAGGCAGGTATTCCTTCATCCTAACGTTTCTTCCATTCCGGCTCATAGAAAGGCAGTTTCACTACCTTGGCCGGAGCGTGCTGGCGGTGGTGCTCCACAGTAATTTCCATTCGCACATTCGTACCCACTTCGTAGTATGGCTTTTGCAAATGCGCGAGGGCAATATATTTCTTCAACAGCGGCGACCACGTTGACGTGGAAGCATAACCAACTTGAACGTTCCCAATCAAAATTGGCAAACTTCCCCTTACCGCCATCCCGGGGATTTGCGGCGGCAGGCCGACCTCCCTGAACAGGCGCTCCATCCCCTCCCATTCGACTTCGAGTCCCATCAGCTTCCAGGCCGAGCCTGCCTGCTTCTCGCGTTCCAGGGCGCGCCGCCCGACGAAGTAACCCGGCTTGTCGAGCGCCACCGTCCAATCGAGTCCCAGCTCGAACGGCGAGGACTTCTGCGGCTCGATCCAGGCGTGACCGGCGGACGTGTAATCCACTTCGAGCATGAACAGCCCCGCCTCGACGCGCGCCATGTCCATGGCCAGGATGCCGACCGGCGTGAGCCCGTAATCGGCGCCTGCCTGCATGAGCAGGTCCCAGACACGCAGCGCATCCCCGGCGTCCATCCAGATCTCGTAGCCGAGGTCACCGGTGTATCCGGTCCGCGAGATCGTGACGGGGATGTTATCCAGTTTGGTTTGCATCAGGCGGAAGTACTTCAGCCCGTCGACCGGATCATTCGCCGCCCGGTTCAGGATGGCCCGCGAGTTGGGTCCCTGCAGACTGAGCGCCGCGACGCTGTCGGTGACTTCCGTGATCCCCACGTCCAGGCCGACCGCGTTCATCGCGAGCCAGCGCAGGTTTGGCTCCGCGGACGTAAGGCGGTACGTGGTCTCATCCAGCCGCGCGACCGTGCCATCGTCGATCAGCTTGCCCTCGTCGTCGCACCAGCCTGTGTAATAGACCTGCCCAACCTTCAACTTGTCCATGTCGCGGGTGACCACACGGTTCAACAAACGCGATGCATCCTTCCCTGTGATGATGTACTTCATCAGCGGCGTGACATCGATCAGCGCGGCCGAGTTGCGGATGGCCCAATACTCGCGGTCCAGGGTCAGTTCATACGAGCCCGCGACCAGATATCCAGCCCAGCGCCGCCAGTTTTGCGGCAGGCAGAGTTTGGAGGTTCGTTCATGGAAGGGGGTGGTCTTGAGTTGGAACATATGCTCCTAAAAAGACGATGGACCATAGACCATGGCCATCCTGTTCTACCATCGTCCATGGTCTATGGTCTGCGCC
>JBAVVF010000029.1:0-7591 GCA_049697155.1 Anaerolineales bacterium | reverse complement strand
GCCTCTTCATTTGGCAGTAAAAACAAACCGACTAGTCGGTTTTTTTACATCTACCCGCCCTCGCCCACTGGGGAGCGAAGGAGCATATGCAGCAGCGCAGCGAAGAAACCCGTGCTCGAATCCTTGAGTCAGCCATCAAGTTATTTTCCAACCGCGGCTACAACAAGGCCAGCGTCGATGATATCTGTGAGGAGGCGGGCATCAGCAAGGGGGCGTTCTACCACCACTTCGAAAGCAAACAATCCCTGTTCATGGCCCTGCTCGACGGCTGGCTGCAAACGATAGACAACGCCATCGAAGCCTCGAAAGACAAGACTGCCCCCGAGACATTCATGCAGATGATCGAAGCCTTCCCCTACCTCTTCAAAACGGCAAATGAAGGCCTGCCCATGTTTCTCGAGTTCTGGCTGCAGGCCAGCCGGGATAAAAAGATCTGGGAGGCAAGCATCGCTCCCTACCGCCGTTACCATAAATACTTTACCTCGTTAATCAAAAAAGGCGTGGACGAAGGTTCGTTCGTTGAAGTGGATGCTGAACTGGCCTCGCGCATGATCGTGGCCACCGCCATGGGATTGCTGCTGCAAAGCCTGGTCGACCCGCAGGGCGCGGACTGGGAAAAAGTGGCTCATGGCAGCACAACCATGCTGGTAAATAGTTTATTGAAAGACCGAGGGAACTGATCTATGTGGCTGGTGACAGGTGCCACGGGACATATCGGGAACGTCCTGGTGCGGAAACTGCTCGAGCGGGGAGAGAAGGTCCGGGTCTTGATCCTGCCGGGCGAATGCCGCGCGCCCCTCGCCGGACTAGACGTGGAACCTTTCGAAGGTGATGTACTGAATCTTGATTCACTCTTCGAGTCCATGCGCGGGGTCAGGGGTGTCTTTCACTTGGCAGGACTCATCTCGATCATGCCCGGCACGGATGCGCTTGTCCGGCGCGTCAATATCGAGGGGACGAAAAACATTTTGCATGTGGCCAAAGAAATGAAGGTGGACCGGCTGGTCTACACGAGCTCCATCCATGCCATCAAACGTGTGGAAGAGGGCATCATCGACGAGAGGCTGCCTTACGATCCGGATAACCCGTACGGAGAATATGACCGGGCCAAAGCCGAGGCAACCCTGGAAGTGGAAAAGGCGGCTCAGGCGGGACTCGAGGCTGTGATCATCTGCCCGACGGGAGTGATCGGCCCCTACGATTTTCGCGGCTCGCTGATGGGAAGTGTGATCCGCACCGCGGCCGAGAACAAGCCCACCCTGTATGTGGACGGCGCCTATGACTTCGTGGATGTGCGTGACGTCGCGGAAGGATTGATTGCGGCCATGGAAAAAGGCCGGCGCGGCGAAAGCTACATCCTTTCCGGGCAGAAGATTTCCGTGAGATATCTGCTCGAAACGGTGCGCGAGATCACAGGCAGGTATTTCTTCAAAATGAAAGTTCCCTTTGACCTGGCAACATTCGCGGCACTGTTCACGCCCATGTATTACTCCCTTGCAAAAGCCACGCCGCGTTTTACGCCTTATGCGCTGGAAGTATTGAGGAGCAATTCAAATATCAGCCATTCGAAGGCAACCCATGAATTAGGTTATCAACCGCGCCCGCTCTACGAAAGCATTCGCGACGCGGTGAAATGGTTTTTGGAAAAGAGAAAATAGTCACCCGTCTGAGCAGGTGTAACCTGACAAACCAAAAGAGGAGACTCAAATGAAAATTGTGACCGATTGCGCCGCGGATATGTCCGCCGAGGAACTTGAACAACTGGATGTGACCCAGGCTCCGTTGTTCATTCAATTTCCCGAGGGTGAAGTGAACGCCACCGAAATCTCCGCAGATGACTTCTACAATCGCCTGGAAGCCATGCGGCCCGCCATCCCAACCACGGCGCAGCCTTCCGGTGGTATCTTCGCCGAATTGTATCGAAAGCTGGCCGAGAAGGAACAGGAGATCTTTTCCATCCATATTTCATCCGGCTTGAGCGGCACGATCAACTCGGCGCGCGATGGCGGCGAGCAGGTAAAGCCAGAGATAAACGTCAAATATTGGGATACGCTGACCCTCTCGGGCGGCGAACGTTTTCAAGTGATGGCGGCCGCCCTGGGAGTCAGGGCCAACTGGGCCCTGCACACCATCCAGGAACGGCTGGAGAAAATCCGTGAAAGGACCGAGCTTATCTATACCCTCGACACACTTGAGTATCTGGCCCGCGGGGGCCGCATCGGACGGGTCAAAGCCTTGGCCGGGGCCCTGCTCAATCTTAAACCGGTCATTCGGGTCGATACCGATGGGAAGTACAGCACGGTCAGCACCGGGCGCACCATTGGAAAATCGATTAATGCCATCGCCGAATATCTCTTCCAAAAATATGCCCATACCCCGGTGTGGGTGACCGTCCTGCATGGCCGCTTCGCAGAAAAAGCCGATGTGCTGGCAGCCGAGTTGAGATCGAGATTGAATATCGCCAGGCTGGAAGTAACCCGTATTTCACCGGTTCTGGGGGTCCATACCGGGCCCGGCATCGTCGGCGCGGCCGTTGTCCCCATGGAACTGATGGAAGATCTGATCAAATAGTCAAAGACTGGCTTGAAACAAGGACAACCCGCCTCGATGTTTCGAGGCGGGTTGTTGTTTATTTATCGGGCGGCAGGGGCGTCCGAGCCCTCAGGGCCCTGCGGTTGACTTTTTTCACCCTGCGGGCAGGTTGAAATCTGCGGAGCAGACCGATGGCAGGCAGACGTCGAAAATCCGGTAAAAGTACATCCACGTTGCGGATGGAAGGGATCAAATAGCCGGCCAGCCCAACCAGAGCACCACCCACACCACAAACAAGCATGAGCAGCCCAAAGCCGGAACCGGGTCCCGTACCCACCAGCCAGCCAAACGTTCCGGCCAGCACGCCGCCGGTGCCCATGGCGGGTTCGAAGACTTTATCACCGAAATAACCGGCCAGCAGACCGGTAAATGGGATCGTGGCCTGGGCAATGAATTCGCTCGCCGAAAAGACACGCCCCTGCAGATCCGGCGGAACCTTGGCCTGCAGCAGGGCATCCATGGCCACGTTCACGACCGGCTCAAAGATGGAATTGATCACGATGGCAATCAGCCAGATTACCACCGTCTGGCCGATCCCAAGCAGTGTGATCCCAAACAAATTGGAGATAATCCAGCCCAGGATGACAGCCCGCGACGGGCGCCGGATGCCGCCCCAGGTCGTCAGGAAAATACCTGCCACGACCGCGGCCAGCGCGCCGGCAAATTGGACGGTCCCCGGAATTACATTGTCATTTCCCGTCCGCAGGAGAATCATGGGAAACAGGGCTGCCACCGATAAAGCAATCCCTGAAAACAGGTTCCCGGTAAAAAAGACCAGCTGGAGGCCCAGCAGGCCCGGGCGCCGGAAAATGTATTTAATCCCGTAGATGGCTTCGTTCAAAAACCGGCTGCGGGATAACTCACCTTCCACGGTCTGCGGAGTCGGCGGAATTTCCACGAAAAGCAGGAAGCCAATGGAGATCACAAAGGCGATCAGATTAAGCCCCAGGATGCCGCTTAGCCCGAGGATCAGATATGTTCCGCCGGCCAGAAGCGGCCCGAAGATACCCGGTATGTTATCGAGCAATGTCATGAGACCGTTGGCCCGGACGTATTGCTTTCTCGACACCATCGTCGTGATGGCGGCCGCATAGGAAGGCGACTGGAAGGCAGAACCGACACCCTGGAAAAACCCCAGAACATACAAATGCCAGATTTCCAAAATCCCCGCAGTCTGCAGCACCAGCAGGATTGCCAGTCCGGAAAGCGACAGAAAATCATACACAAGCATCATCGTTTTCCGGTCACTGCGGTCGATCAGGATGCCCGCAAACAAGATGACCAGCAGATACGGCCCGAAGTAGAAGAACTCCATCCAGCCGAGCGCCGCCCCGCTGTCCGTCATGCTGAATATCCAGATCGGCAGGGCAACTGCCGTGATGCCGGAGGCAATGCCGGAAATCATCTGGCCCAGCCAGATGATGAAAAGTCCGTTCATCCCGTTTGGACGCTGGAAACGAAGGCTCAATCTCCACATCGTGAGGGGAGCATATCACAGCGAATCAAGGAAGACAACCCTAAAGCCGGGAGATTTCTGATAAAGTCGTTTCAAAAACGCCGGATAGGATTGAATTTAGATGGTCTCTGCCGTCCCTGGCTCCCCTGATGGGGCCGGAGAACATATCCCCCCGAGTCAAACAACCCCGCACAGGGCGGGATTGTTTGACTTCCTCTCACGTGGTCCATTTATGTAAGTCAGGCTGCTTGGCACTTACTCCACATAAATCTCTACGTGCTCCCCGTCTTCTTCATCGGTCACGTCGATAATCTTGCCCATCATGCCCGAGCGGACGGCGTCCATCACGTTGGACATATCCACGCCTTCGACCTCGGGGGCAAAATGCGCGCCGATCTTCATCCCGGCGTCCACCAGGGCCAGCGGGATCTGCACCGAAGCCTTCGAGCGGCCGGTGCGCACGTCCGTCACGCGGATGCGCAGCCAGCGCGCCGCGCCGGGCATCCCGGGTCCGCGCGGGGGGGTGGGCGGGCGCTTGTCGCTCAATGCCGCGAGCAGTTTTGTCCCTTCCTCTGCGCTCAGCTTGCCTTCCTCGATCATCTTCAAAATCTTCATTCTTTCTTCAGAGCTAGCCATCCCACACCTCCTTAACCGATGTAGACTTGTACCTGTTCGCCATCTTCGCTGTCATTGGCATTGATAATGAGAGGTGCACCAGATTTGCCGGTGGCGTCCAGGATCTGTATGATCTCATCGACATTTGTGTTCTGCATGCCGCGCATGTTGTGTCCGAAGGTTCGCAGCAGCCAGGCGGTCAATTGCAGCGGCAGTGGAAAGCCCAGCGTGATATTCCGCGGCCCCTCGTGGGCGTTTCGCCGGTCAACGTTGACATACAGCCATCTGGAGCTCTGACCGGCCGCGCCGAGTGCAATCAGCAAGACGCCCAGCAGCAGGGGCAGCAATAAAAGAAAGAACCAGAAATTCATTCCAGCGCTCTGCTGGACGGAATAAATGCCCCAGGCGCTGAGCACCGTCAGGCCGACGCCAATCCAGAGGGGAATCATCGCAAAGCGCCGCGCCCGGGACTTGACCTGCTCGAATTCAGGCGCCTCGACTCTCTCGCCGCCGGGAAGCGGTTCCGCTTCGAAGACCTCGACCTGCGCCTCGGCCGACTCCTCGTCGGCTTCGAGGGCCCGCATCAGGCTGGCGGCCTGCTCGGCGGAGATCTTGCCCTCCTCCACCATCTGGAGGATCTTCCTGCGCTCTTCAGAGGACATTATTTGCCTCCTTCCAGGGCATTGAGCAGCTGCTCAGCCTGCTCGGAAGTGATCTTTTTCTCAGCCAGCATCTTCAAAATGGCCATGCGTTCCTCTTCCGCGACCGGCTCGGAGGGAGGCGGGGGCGGAGGCGGGACATTCTGTGAATTGAAATCCCACTTCCAGCGCCCGACATTGACGTTGCCCTTCCAGCGCCGGGCGTGCCGCTCGGCATGACGCTCGGCCCGCCGGGCAGCTTCTTCGGCGCGTTTGGCTGCCGGCCCCATTGCCCGTTCCACCTGGCGGGAGATCCGCTCCCCGAAGCCGGACCAGTCGAAGTTCAGACCGGCGAAGTTCCCAAACTCTTCCGCAGAATTCCCGGCGTTGGCATCGCTGGTCACACGGATATCGCCGCCGGCATTCAGGCTGATCTGGGCAGATCCATCCCCCAGCACTAGGACTCTCTCCGTGACATCTTCCTGATTTTCGATACCGGGCCAATCCATGTCGATCTCATCGCCCTGCATGGTTAAAGTCACATTGGCATCCGGCTGCAGGACAAGCAGGATATCATCGCCCGCCGTGATGGAGTAGGCCGCCTGGGCTTTGGGCTCAAGATAAACGACTACATCCTCGCCCACATTGACTTTGACATTGCCGCGCGCCCCGCGCAGCGCAAGATCGTCGGCAACGGAATCAAGCGCCACGTTTCCTTCCACGTCCCGCACGGAGACGTCGCCGCCGGCATTCCTGACGTAGAGGTTGCCCTTGGCACCGCGTATGCTGAAATCAGCTTTGATCGTCCCGATCGTCACCGAGCCGGCATCCCGGATGGAAAGGTCGTTGTCGATCTCCCGGATCTCGATGTTTCCCATCACGCCGCGCAGGGCCGCGTCGCCGCCGATCCTTTGAATGGAGAGCGAAGCCTCCCGCGGGATGCGCAGGGAAACGTCATCCGTGCAGGAGAGCGTGACTTCCTCGCCGTTGTGCTCGAGCGTCAACTCATCCTCGTCGGTCTTGACGAGGATCTCCTCGCCGTCCCAACCGACGACACTCAGGTCGCCGTCAATGGCTTCGATTTTGATTCGGGGGGTTTTTCCGGCCGAAATGGTCCTGGACATGGTTTACTCCTCCTGCCCGCGCAGCAAACGCATCGCTTCGTCGGCAGAGATCTTTCCGGACTCCAGGTCTTCCAGGACGGAACTGCGTCGTTCGGGAGTGACCTCGGCCGCTTCGTCTTTGCCGGGTTCAAAGCCGAGGGCGCGGATCACCTCGTGCAGGCGGTTGCGGATGGTCGGGTAGGAAAGATCGAGCTCCTGTTCCATGCGGTTGATCTTGCCCTCGCAGCGCACAAAGGTCACGATGAAATCTAAATGTTCGGCGGTTAAATGAGAAAACGGTCCGCCGGTAAACTGTCCATCGATGGATGTATCGCAGGATGGACAATGCAGCCGGGTAACCGTCAACTCCGAACGACAGACTGGACAGCGGGTGGGTGCAGCGTACATGCGGTCTCCTGAAAATCGATCACTGAAGGGTGAGAAGGTTTATAATCACAAGGAAAAATTCGAATTTCCTGATTTTAGGTCAGAAACTGCTGATAATTTATCAATTTCTAAAAATATTATAGGCGGAATCTTTATTTTGTCAAGGCGTGTTTCAATTTAATTAATTACAATTCAAGATAGTTCAAGAATTTCAATACAAACTTCAAGAAACCTAATTCCACAACAAATTACTCCCCTTTTGAGGTGACTATGATCCGTTCGCTCTACTATCTCCCGGGAAAACCTGTCCGAAAAGACATCCCAGCCGGGGAATTGCCTAAACTTCTGCGGAACAGGCAGGGACTTCTGTGGGTGGATTTTGTCAGCTAACTGCCTGAAACCTGCCTCCCCATCCTGCAGGATTTCAAGTTCCATCCCCTGGCAATTGACGATGCCTTGCAGGAAACTCATAGCCCCAAACTCGATGATTGGGGAGATTATCTTTACATCGTGTTCAACTATATGAACGCGAACGAGAATGGCGATGCGTGGGAAACCGAAGTGGATGAATTGGATATCTTCCTGGGAAAAAACTACATTGTTACACACCACGATCATCCCATCTCTGCAATTGATGATACCTGGGCTGCCTGTGACCGCGATGAGCGCAATGTGCAGCAGGGAGCCGATCATCTTCTTTATAAGATTACTGACAACCTGGTAGCTGGATATATGCCTGCCGTGGAAAAGATCGACGACGCCATCGACCAGATCGAGGATCAGATCTTCGACCGCCCCTC
>JBAVVF010000028.1:0-3037 GCA_049697155.1 Anaerolineales bacterium | reverse complement strand
GGTGCGGGTCGTGCCAAGCTTGGTCGCTTCCTTGACGGCGGTCTTGCTCCATGTGCCGGTGACGATGTAATCGGCCGAGGCGCCCGCGGCCCGCAGGTTCATCGGCACCATGGCGAATTGCAGGGAGGCGCCGCCCTGCAGGAACATGATCTTGTAGTTGGCGGGAATGCCGTACAACTCGCGCAGATCTGCTTCGGCGGTTTGGATTACGGCTTCAAACTCCTTCGAACGATGGCTGATTTCCATCACAGACATGCCTGTGCCCTTGAAATCGAGCAGTTCAGACTGGGCTTTTTCGAGCACTTCGAGCGGCAGTCCTGCGGGGCCCGGGTTAAAGTTGAAGACACGCTTGGGATTGGACATGGAAATTAACTCCTGTGTTGGTGGATTGACAAATGTGCAAAACGCGCGGATACTCGTGTAGACAAGTGTGATACCTCATTTTATTATATCTTTTTGTCTGACAAATTACCAAGAACAATTAGCACTTTTCATACCTGATATATGTCGTTGACAGAGGTATTTGCGCTAAGTAAAATACTTTTGTGATTACCTTCACGTTCAAAACGGAGACCAGCCGCCTCGGTGGATCGGTCTCTGTTATTAATCCGCAAGGAGAATAGCAATGAAGATCCTGATTTGCGATAAGACGGAAAAAGAATATATCGAACAAATGCGCGCCGCGGGCTTGACCGTGGACGTACGCGACGACATTACCCCGGAGGAACTCATGACCGTTCTGCCGGCCTACGATGGGATGGTCGTCCGCTCGCGGACCAAGGTCCGCCAGCCGCTGATCGATGTTTGTCCCAACCTGAAGGTGATCGTGCGCGGCGGGGCCGGTCTCGACACCATCGACCATGAGTATGCCAAGTCGAAGGGCATCGTTGTGATGAATACCCCGCTGGCCAATTCCGCTTCGGTGGCGGAACTGGCGATCGGCTATATGTTCATGCTGGCCCGCTCCCTCTACAAGGCTACGGCCACCATGAAGGAAGAGAAGTGGGAAAAGAAGGCTTTTACGGGCGTCGAGCTGGGCGGTAAGACCCTCGGCTTGATCGGCTATGGCAACATCGGTCATAAGACCGCCGCGCTGGCACTGGCGCTCGGCATGAAGGTCCTGGCGTACGATCCTTATGTGACTTCTGCGAACGGCGTCAGGATGGTCACGCTGGATGAATTGCTGGCCCAGGCCGATTACATCAGCCTGCACCTGCCCAAGACCAAAGAGTCCGCCAACATGATCGGTGCGGAACAATTTGCCAAAATGAAGGACGGCGTGCGCATCGTCAACTGTGCGCGCGGCGGGATCGTCAACGAAGAGGCGCTCTACGAGGCTCTGACCAGCGGCAAGGTCGCGGGCGCGGCCCTGGACGTCTTTGCCGAAGAGCCGCCCACAGACTGGAGACTGCTCAAGCTCGAGAACGTGATCGGCTCCCCGCATATCGGCGCCGGGACGAAGGAAGCCCAGGCCCGCGTCGGCGCGGAAGTGGCCGAGAAGCTGATCGACTTCGCCAACAAGATGCAACCGGCATAAAAGCTATTCGTCATTGCGAGGACGCTGCGCGGCCTTTCCCGACGAAGCGTCGCCGTGGCGACACAATCTCACTTACTGTAATTGAGATTGCTTCCCGAAGGCTCGCAATGACATCTAAAGGACATGTCCATGAAAATCATCAGCGACATCGGCATTCAAATCCCTCAGGTATATCTTCCCAAACCCGGTACTGATCTAAAGAAGTGGGCGGTGATTGCCTGTGACCAGTTCACCTCCCAGCCCGAGTATTGGAACGAGGTGGAAAAGATCGTCGGTGATGCGCCGTCCACATTGAAACTCACCTTTCCCGAAGTCTATCTTGAGAAACCCGGCGGTGAAAAGCGGATTGAGAGCATCCAGGACAACATGCGCAAATACTTGGATGAAGGTGTGCTGCAGCCGCACGAGGGTCTGGTCTATGTGGAGCGGACGGTCGGCGGCAGGACACGCAAAGGCATCGTCCTGTGCCTGGATCTGGAAGCCTATGATTACACCAAAGGTTCGTCCAGCCTGATCCGTGCCACCGAGGGGACGATCGTCGACCGCCTGCCGCCGCGCATGAAGATCCGCGAAGGCGCGCTGCTCGAGCTGCCGCATATCCTGGTGCTGATCGACGATCCGAATCGCACGGTGATCGAACCTTTGCAGGCGGCGAAATCCAGACTCGACAAGTTATACGATTTCGAACTGATGCTGGAAAGTGGTCATCTGGCGGGCTTTGCCGTCAATAGGGAATTCGAAAACAAGGTCGTGGAAGCCTTGCGCGGGCTTGCGAAGCCTGAAACCTTTGCGGCGAAGTATGGCATTGGTCGGGACCAACCTGTCCTGCTCTTTGCGATGGGCGATGGAAACCACTCGCTTGCGACTGCCAAAGCCATCTGGGAGAAGATCAAACCGCAGGTTGGCATGGACCATCCCGCTCGCTACGCGCTGGTGGAGATCGAGAATGTCCACGACGAAGGTCTCGAGTTCGAGCCGATCCATCGGGTGCTGTTCGGTTTGAAGAAGGATTTGTTTGCGGAGCTTGAAAAGACCTTTGGAAAGAACCTGACCTATAAACCCGTCGCCAGCGCCCAGGAGATGGTCGAGGCGGTGGACGCTACGCGGGCCCGGGGCGGGAAACAGGTGATCGGCTTCGTCGGAGCCGGAAAGGGCTTCGGCCTGATCGAGATCGCCAACCCCTCCTCCAACCTGCCGGTTGGCACGATCCAGGCCTTCCTGGATGTCTTCCTCAAGGAAGGCGGCGCGGAGAAGATCGATTACGTCCACGGGGAGGATGTCACGGTGAAGCTTGGGGGGCAGCCGGACAATGCCGGCTTTTATCTGCCCGGCATGTCCAAATCCGATCTGTTCAAGACGGTTATTCTGGATGGGGCGCTGCCGCGCAAGACGTTCTCGATGGGGGAGGCGCGTGAGAAGCGCTTCTACATGGAAGCACGCAGGATTTCGTGACTGCCGTAAGGGCGGGCCGCTACGCGTCCCGCCCTTAATTTTTTATAA
>JBAVVF010000027.1:0-3353 GCA_049697155.1 Anaerolineales bacterium | reverse complement strand
CTCTGGGAATATCCGGTTGGAAATACTGTAATGGCATCTCCGACAATCGCTGAAGGGATAATCTATTTTGGAAGTCTGAATGATTTCAAACCGTCTACTTTCTATGCCTTTGACACAATGACCGGTGAAGAGAAATGGGAAAAATTATTAAACGGGTCTGTTACTACTTCTCCCGTTATCAGCAATGAAATGCTGTATTTCTGTACTGATGATGGATTCTGTTATGGAGTTGATAAAAACACAGGTGATGAACATTGGGTAATGAGTCCTGAAGAGAGAGATTTGAATACGAGCAACTGTGACAAATGTGCGCTAAGGTTTAGTCAACCAATAGTTGAGGACACCATACTCTATGTAGGCAGCCTGGATCACAACCTATATGCGTTAGATGCCCAAACAGGTGTTATAAAATGGAGCTTCAATACAGGCAATAGCATTCTGAACGCGCCAACAATATCTAATGGCAAAATTTATCTAGGCAGCAATGATGGAAAAATATATGTAATTGATGCTCAAACAGGTATTGAACTGCTCAATTTCTCCATACCCCCTTCACTAAACAAAAACAGCGAACCTGGTATTTATGCAACCCCATTGATCGATTCAACAACAATTTATGCAGTAAATGGATCTCTTCTAGCCCTCGATATTCACTCTGGAAATATTCGTTGGCAATTTAGCAGCCCATCTCCTTTAGGTCAAATTATTGGAAATCCCTCGATATTTGAGAACTCCATAATTACTCCAACAATGGACGCGCTATATGCTATCGATAAAGCAACTGGTGAACCCATCTGGAAATTCTCTCATATCACAGGAGGGATATTCTTTTCGCCAGTGCTGGAAAATGGCAACATTTATTTTGGAGACTCAAGTGGTTATCTCTATATAATCAATGCTAAAACAGGTCGTCAGGTTCGTAAATATAATATGAATTTGTTGGATCTATCCAGTTACTCTAACTTTACTGCCGAGTTTGTGTTCCAGCCTGCGGTTAAAGAGGGTATGATTTATGTTGGTTGGAATAATGAATTTTATGCAATCCGTAATAACCACTAGTTCGGTAGCAAGCCACCTAACACAGCCCCGCTGCGCGGGATACCCTGCGGGCACGATGTCTTCGACGTGCACCCGACACATTCACTTCGCTCAGTGCAAGCTGGCGGGACTCGCCGCGTTTTCAGGCAGTTTCCTGGCTCAAGGCTGGTTCCGTCAAGGCGGCGTCCTCTCGCCCTGCCGCAGCTAACGCAGACCGTTGGGCGGTACACGCAGTCAGAGCTCGAGTAGAGTTAAAATATGCAGGAGGTTCATTTCTATGCGCCATACTCGCGAGGAAGTAATCAAGCGCGCTATTCAGGAGTTCGAACGCCTGGATCATCTGGTTAACAACCTTACCGATGAGGATTGGAATAGATTGCTAACCAGACCCGAGACCAAAGACCCTTGGACAGTGAAAGATGCACTAGCGCATATTACCCATTGGAAAGCTGATGTGGTTAGAAAAATCAAGAAACAACCCCTACCGGTAGAGGAGAAAGGGCTCAATTGGACTGATGGGAACCACCTCATCTACCAGCGTTGGCGAGATCGCTCCCCACAGGAGGTTTTAGCTTGGCACAGGCAAGTTCAGGAGGATGTACTGGCTGCGCTTCAAGATACACCCGAAGAATGGTTCAGTGATAGGGAGCGCCGACCGGAATGGCCCTTTGATCTTGACGGTCACTCCAGCTACCATCGCGTAAAGGATATCGAACACGCACTGAAAAAGTCAACAAAGTGAGTACCGCCTAACACAGCTCCGCTGCGCGGGACCCTGCGGGCACGATGTCTTCGGCGTGCACCCGACCCCCGGGCGAGCGCCGGGGCTGCGTGGCAGGAGCAGGTGGTTTCCCAAACCACGGGGTCTCTACTATAATCTCCCACAGAGAAAGACCCGTTGGGTCCGCTACAGGAAACTTAGAGGTAATCATGACAAACCAACTGATCAACGAGAGTTCCCCCTATTTACTTCAACATGCAGACAATCCGGTCAACTGGTATCCCTGGGGAGACGAAGCCCTGACCAAAGCACGGACGGAAAACAAACCTATCTTTCTTAGCATAGGTTACGCCGCATGTCATTGGTGTCACGTCCTCGCCCATGAGTCATTCGAAGACGAAGAAATCGCCGCCTTCATGAACGAGCACTTCGTCAACATCAAAGTGGACAGCGAGGAACGTCCCGACATCGACGCCATCTACATGCAGGCCACCGTCGCCATGACGGGCTCAGGCGGCTGGCCCATGTCGGTCTTTCTTACCCCCGACCTCAAACCTTTCTATGCTGGCACCTATTTCCCGCCGGTGCCGCGTCATAACCTGCCCGCCTTCCGCGATCTGCTGGCAGGCATCGCCCGCGCCTGGAAGGAGGAGCCTGACGAGATTGCAAGCGTGAGCGGCCAGGTCTCGGGTCACTTGCAGGCAGCGATGAGCAGTGATCCGGCGGGCAATACGACCCTGACGCAGGACGATCTCGATACAGCCGTCAAATCCCTGAACGAATCATACGACTGGGGCTATGGCGGCTGGGGCGCGGCGCCGAAGTTTCCGCAGCCGATGACGATCGAATTCCTGCTGCGCCGTCACGCGGCAGGCAATCCGGAGGCGCTCAAGCCGGCCGTCCACGCGCTGAAAGCCATGTCGCGCGGCGGCATGTACGACGTCGTTGGCGGCGGCTTTTCCCGTTACAGCGTGGATAACTTCTGGCGCGTGCCGCACTTCGAGAAGATGCTTTACGACAATGCCCAGCTTGCCCGCGCCTATCTGCATGCCTGGCAGATCACGAAAGAACCGCACTTCAAGCAGGTCGTGATCGAAACGCTCGATTTTGTGGCGCGCGAACTGACCCATCCCGCCGGTGGATTCTACTCAAGTCTCGACGCTGATTCCGAAGGCGAGGAGGGAAAGTTTTACGCCTGGACGCTGGAGGAAATTCGCGAGGTGCTTGGAACGGATTCGGATTTTTTCGAAGCGGCGTGCGGGATCACTCCGCGCGGCAACTGGGAAGGCAGGACCGTCCTCCAGCGCGCCCTGGATGACGCGTCCCTGGCCGCCCGGTTCCAGCTCGACCCGGAAGCTGTTCCCGCGAGACTGGCCGGCGCCCACTCCCGGCTTTTATCCGCCCGCGCCTCACGCGTCCGCCCGGGCACCGACGACAAGATCCTGACCGCCTGGAACGGGCTCATGCTGGCAGCGCTCGCCGAAGCCGGGCGGTCCCTGGACGACTCCGAATTGCAGCATAAATACCTGGTGTTGGCCACACGTAATGCAGATTTCCTCCTGGATGCACTTCGCCCGGAGGCACAGCTCAAGCG
>JBAVVF010000026.1:0-2497 GCA_049697155.1 Anaerolineales bacterium | reverse complement strand
GTGTACAGGCTGCCGGGGCCGACCACGATCATATCGGCGCTCAGGATCGCTTTTACGGCCGGCGGGAAGGCCGGCGCATCATTCGGTTCGAGCCAGACGCGGCGGACACGTCCCGTCATCTGCGGGATGCGGCTCTCGCCCTGTACCCGGACCTGGTTCAGCACATTCGGCAGTTGCAGGTCTGCCACCAGCCTGACGTCATGCAGAGTAGATGGGAGCACCCGGCCGCTGACGGACAGCACCCGGCCCGATTCGGCAATGGCTTCCTCGAAACTGCCCGTGATCTCCGCCAGGGCCGTGATGAACAGATTGCCAAAGGAATGCCCGTCCAGGTCACCCGCGCCGCTGAAGCGATAGCGGAAGAGCTGCGTCAACATCTGCTCGTCGTTGGAAAGCGCGGCCAGGCAGTTGCGAATATCCCCGGGAGGCAGAATGCCGTAAGTCTCGCGCAGCCGCCCCGACGACCCGCCGTCATCCGCGACGGTGACGATGGCCGTCAGGTTGCGCGTGTAGGTCTTCAAGCCGCGCAGCAGGGTTGCCAGACCATGCCCGCCGCCGATCGTCACAATCCTCGGTCCGCGTTCGCGGCGGCGATAGTTGGCCAGCTCATCCACCACCGCGTGCCCGGGGCGGATGAACGGCCGCAGCAGCGAACGGTTCAGCCGGTAAAGCCCAAAGGCCAGCAGCCCAACACCAATCCCACCAAAGATCAACACACGCAGGGCGCGCGGCAGGAACCGTAGGGAAGCATAAGCCAGGATCGTGAGCAGGGTTGGATCGGTTGATTGAGTGCGGTAAAGATCGAGGAGCAGCACGGCCAGTCCCAGACCCAGAAAGGTAATTCCTCCCAAAACGAAGAAGACCCAGCGTTTGATACCCAGACCGGGCGCCAGCCAGCGTCCCAGATCCCTGATATTTTGTAGAAAACGTTCGCGTTCTGCTTTCCGCAGGTCATCCATGAAAAGGAGTGTAGCAGGGAGAGAAAGAAGAGTCAATCGGTCACAGACCTCACAGGTCTTAAGACCTGTGAGGTCTATTGGTATAATAGCCACATGAGCCTCACTGTCGCAGTCGATATCGGCGGAACCCATATCCGCGTGGCTGTCTATGAACCGGACAGCATTACACCCGTTGCGCACGAACGCACGCGCTCGCTTGCAACCCAGCCCGGAGTCTATGACCGGCTGGAACAGGCCATCGAATCCGTGTGGCCGAAGGAACAGGTGAAAGCCATCGGGATGGCCTCTCCCGGTCCGCTTGACCCGCATACGGGCACGATCCTGGCCACGCCGAACATCCCGGAATGGAAAAATTTCCCCGTGGCGCCCAAGCTCGCGCAGCACTTTGGTGTGCCCACCTACCTCGATAACGACGCGAATATGGCCGGTCTCGCCGAATGGCAATATGGCGCCGGCCAGGGACACGAGAACCTGGTTTATCTCACCATCAGCACAGGCATCGGCGGCGGCGTCATCAGCCATGGCTGCCTGCTCCAGGGCTTCCACGGGATGGGCGCGGAACTGGGTCACATGATCATCGACCCGGCTGGGCCTCTCTGCGGGTGCGGGAAGCATGGACACGTGGAATCGTTTTGTTCCGGGCCTTCGATCGCGCGCTACGTGGTGGAACAGATCAAGGCCGGCCAACAATCGACGCTCGAGTCTCAGCCGAATGTGAGCGCGGCGCAAATTGCGGACGCGGCCCGGGCAGGCGACGCGCTTGCAATCTCCGCCTTCGAGCGGGCCGGCCACTATCTCGGCATCGCGGTGGCAAATTATCTGGCTATTTTCGACCCGTCCATTTTGATTTTCGGAGGCGGGGTTTCACAGGTGGACGAACTGCTCTTCAAACCCTTTGAAGAGAGCCTGCACAAGCATACGTTTCATCCGCATTATCTGGATAATCTGGTGATTACAAAAGCGGCACTGGGCGACGATGCCGGTTTGCTCGGCGCGCTGGCCCTGGCACGGATGAAGAGCGCATGATCCGAAAGCAGGCAGTAAATTCCCTGCCACCCCCCTGGGTGGTAACCAAGTGGTGGACAGCCGATCGCCTTACGTCGGTCTGAATTCATTTAACTCAATAAACCGAATCATCTTCCGGCTGAGAACGCCGCGTAGCGCCGATGAACGAACAGGTCGAGTGATCTTTTCGACTCTACTTATACCGGTGTGACGAAACGTATCGCGATACAAGTATTAGATATAACTCAAGGAGTACGTATGAACAAGCTGAATTTGCCGGGGCCCAGGGCCCAGGCTTTGATCGAACGTGACAAAAAGGTTGTCTCGTCTTCCTACCCGCGCGGGTATCCGTTCGTGATGGACCACGGGCGCGGCGTGGAGGTCTGGGACCCGGACGGCAACCGTGTTATCGATTTTATGTCCGGGATCGCCGTGCTCTCGACCGGGCACGCCAACCCGAGAGTGGTGAAAGCCGTGCAGGACGCGGCGGAAAAGTTCCTGCATATTTCCTCCGATTTCTACCACGAAGGCTG
>JBAVVF010000025.1:0-1956 GCA_049697155.1 Anaerolineales bacterium | reverse complement strand
CCTGACCGGCGACCCGGCCGGCGCCTGGATGACGATCTTTACCTCCATGTTCCTGCATGGAGGCTGGTTTCACCTGTTGAGCAACATGTGGTTTCTGCACATCTTTGGCGATAATGTCGAAGCCCGGCTGGGCGGCACGCGTTATCTCCTCTTTTATCTGTTGAGCGGCGTGGCGGCAGTGTTCCTGCAGACCTATCTGCGACCCGCCAGTGCCGTGCCCATGATCGGAGCCAGCGGCGCCATCGCCGGCGTGCTGGGAGCCTATCTGATCTCCTTCCCGCGCTCCCGGATCGCCAGCCTGGTGCCCATCCTGTTCATCTTTACGATTATCGAGATCCCGGCTGTCATCTTCCTTGTTCTGTGGTTCCTCTCACAGCTTTATTCGGGCTGGTTCGCGATGCAGGGAGCCAGTGCCAGCGGGATTGCCTGGTGGGCCCACATCGGTGGTTTTGTGTTTGGCGTGATTATGGTATCTTTCTTTGCAAGAAGGACAATTCGTCGCAGTTGGAATGAGGAGTAGCTATGGCGCGTAATTATTTCATCACGGGTGGGGCAGGCTTCATCGGGTCGAACTACGTCCACAGGCTGGCGCAGCGCGGCGAGAACGTGACCGTCTACGACAACCTGTCGCGGGCGGGCGCGCCGAAGAACATTGCCTGGCTGGAGAAAACCTTCGGGAAGGACGCCTTCCGGCTGATCGTCGGCGATCTGCGCGACGCCGATCTTCTCCGGGAATCGGCCAAAGAGGCGGATGTGATCGTCCACCTGGCCGGTCAGGTCGCGGTCACGACCTCGGTCATCGACCCCCGGGCGGACTTCGAAGCCAACGCGCTCGGGACGTTCAACGCCATCGAAGCCGCGCGGCTATCCGGGCGGGATCCCATCTTTATTTATTCATCCACCAATAAGGTCTACGGTGGCATGGAAGATGTCGAGCTGGTCGAGGAAGCGACGCGCTGGCTGTACAAGGATTTGAAAAACGGCGCTTCTGAAGCACAACCGCTGGATTTCCACAGCCCGTATGGCTGCAGCAAAGGCACCGGCGACCAATACGTCCGCGATTACGCGCGCATTTATGGTTTACGGTCTGTTGTCTTTCGACAATCGTGCATCTATGGTCCAAGACAATTTGGTGTTGAAGATCAGGGCTGGCTGGCCTGGATGACCATCGCGGCGGTGACCGGTAGGCAGATCACCATCTACGGCGACGGCAAACAGGTGCGCGATGTACTGCATGTGGACGATCTTTTGAATGCCTATGATGCCGCCATCGAAAGAATCGACCGCGCCAAAGGGCAGGTCTACAACATGGGTGGGGGAACGCGTAATGTGCTGGCGATCTGGGCCGAGTTCGGCCCCATCCTTGAGAAGCTGCTCGGCAGGAAGATCGAGGTCGCACGCGCGGACTGGCGCCCCGGTGACCAGCGCGTGTTCTACGCAGATTACAGCAAAGCCAAACGTGAGCTGGATTGGGAACCGAAGATCGATCTCGAAGAAGGCATCGAAGCTCTCTTCGAGTGGGTCAACGCCAACCAGGATCTGTTCTAGCGCCGTTTGTAGAATAAGGATACAGCCAGCGCGCCCAAAAGGCCGACGAACAAATCGACGATGGTATCCTGCACGCCGCGTACCATTTGAGTGCCGGCGAAGAAATCCAGGATGTTTTCGTAGAGCTCCCACAGAATGGCAGTCGTCCCTGTGGCGGTGAATGCAAAAAGGACCTGGATGGGGTGGGGAATCTCCCCGACCAGCTTCTGCGAATGTCTCAGCGCAACGCGGTAGAAGTATGTGATCGCGACCCCGCCCAGGAAATGTGTCGGGATATCGAGGGGCGGAAAGAATTTGAAGAACCGGAAATTATGCGCGAGGAAATAAAATCCAAGAATGCTGAGGGGCGCCCAGGCCGCTGCGCGCAGGGTCGTAAAGATCCAACCCCTTAACTGCTGGTAATTGGTT
>JBAVVF010000024.1:0-5185 GCA_049697155.1 Anaerolineales bacterium | reverse complement strand
AGCCCGTCCCGCAAATGGGACGGACTTCGAATCCGTGGTGCCACCCAACTTAGGCTGATTAAGAAAAAATCCGTTGTGATGCAACGGATGCCAGCCTCACTTACCGGGTACGACCATCACTGGTGTATACCCTCGCCCTGTAACGGGAGCAGCCCGTCTCTGTTAGTTTTGGTCAATGACCTCCTGCTTAGCCACCGAGTTCACAGAGATCTCTGAGCATTTTCTCTGTGGTCTCTGTGGCGAAGAAACATCGCAAGAGATTAGTGAACCAATTTCGCTTTGCGGCTCGGAGGACCATTCAACATCGAAGTTTCGCGCAGGTCTTTCAGCACAAGCGGCCTGCTCTCTGGAGCGACGTTCAATGCCTACTTTTCCTCGTCAGCGCCTTGTAAAGTTTAGGTGATTATATGCAAAAGGGTCCGGTTGTCAATGGAGAAGGTGGAAGTGTAGACAACTGGTTAGAGGGGATAGAGGAGAGGGGACAGGGGCTGAGTCCAAGGATGGTAAAAGGATGGTCGAAGGAGAAAGGGCTCTGTTCGGTAGACAGCTATGCGCAAGAGCGAGAGGGTTGAAACCCTGCAGTATAGGTTAACCGAAGGATGACCGAGGCTAAAGCACTTTATCCAGGGACCATCTATACGCAGAAGTGATATAGGATGGATATAGGATCGATATATGATGACCCAGGGATGACCGTGAGGCAAAAAGTTCAGTTCGGGAGGCGCTACACGCAGAACTCTGTCGGAGCCAGCTATGTTTTCTTTTCAACCAATAGCGCGCTCAACTCCTTTTGCAGGTTTTCCCGCAGCTTCGCCGTCTGGCCCTTTTCGTATGGAATGGTCCGGTTGTTCCTCACATCAAAAGGAACCTTATCCATGGGCGTGCTGCAGATTTGAACGATCTTGCGCCTGGCAGCTTCCGCGTATCCGATTTCATACAGCACATTGGGCCGGCCGTCCGACAGATCGCCGACGACGGCCGCGGATTTCCTGATCAGCCTCTTGATCTCGGCGACGATGTCTCCCACAAATGCTTCATGGTCGACCCGCACGGCCTTATAGCCCAGATTGAGACAGGCACCCTGGATTGCCACCTCAAAGGTATCATCATAGCTCTTTGCGAAGGGCATTGCCGCAAAGATGATCCTATCAGGCGTTTTCTGAACTTTGGGTGGCCTGGACCCTCTCTTCTTCGATTCACCGGATAATTGTTCCTGAAGTCTTTTAATATAGTCCGGTCTAACCACACCGTTCTTTGGGTCGCTCTTTTCCAAGCCAGGCATGACCACATAGGCATTGTCGGTGTTCGAGAGGGATTTATAAAGAGGAACCAGGTCCCTGGCTCGCTTGCGATTCTCAACCGTAGGCTCCCAGTTTTTGACCTGCAGCACGGAGGTTGCGCCGCCCGGCGATTGCACGAATAAATCAGCATGCATCCTGCCGACGACAACATCCTTCGAAACCTCCAGATCGGACGACCTGGATGAAAACCGCTTCCGTATCTGGTTCAATATTTGCTTTTTCGACTTTGCACCCTTTTTCGTCATTGCAAACCTCCAGCAATCAGTTTCGCCTTGGCCAAATCAACACCTGACACCTGAACACCTGGCACCTTAGAACCCCTCCGCTACATACTCACCCCACACCACGCGCAGCGTGTTGCAGATCTCGCCAAGGGTGATGTCGTGCTCCACACACTCGACGAATAGCGGCATCAGGTTTTCGGTCCCACCGGCAGCGGATTTGAGCTTTTCGAGCAAGCCCTCTACTGCTCTCTGATCTCTATTCTCTCTTAACTCTTTCAACTTCGCCTTCTGACCCATCTCGATCGCCGGATCGACCCGCAAACGTTCCAGCGTCAATTCTTCCTGGACTTTAAACTGGTTCATCCCAACGATGACCTGCTCGCCGCGCTCGATGGCCTGCTGGGCGGCGTAGGCGGCGTTCTGGATCTCGTTCTGCATGAAGCCTTTTTCGATGGACTGCAATGCGCCGCCCATATCATCGATTTTGGAGATGTAATCGGCTGCCATCGTTTCGATCTCGTCGGTCAGCTGCTCGATGAGATACGATCCCGCCAGCGGATCGACCGAATCGGCCACGCCCGACTCGTGAGCAATGATCTGCTGGGTGCGCAGGGCGACGCGCACCGCTTTCTCGGTCGGGAGCCAGAGGGCCTCGTCCATGCTGTTGGTGTGCAGGGACTGCGTCCCGCCGAGGACGGCGGACAGCGCCTGCAGGGTCACGCGCACCACATTGTTCTCGGGCTGCTGGGCGGTCAGCGTGGAACCGGCGGTCTGGGTGTGGAAGCGCAATTGCCAGCTGGACGGTTTCTGGGCCTTGAAGCGCTCGCGCATGATCTTCGCCCACATGCGGCGGGCAGCGCGGAACTTGGCAACCTCTTCGAGCAGGTTGTTGTGGGCGTTGAAGAAGAACGAAAGCTGCCCGGCGAAGTCGTCCACGTGCAGTCCCGCCTTGAGGGCGGCTTCCACGTAGGCGATCGCGTTCGAGAGCGTAAACGCCACTTCCTGGGCGGCGGTCGAGCCGGCTTCACGGATGTGATAGCCGGAGATCGAGATCGTGTTCCAGCTCGGCACTTCGGCGGCGCAGAACTGGAAGATATCGGTGATCAGCCGCATGGACGGGGCGGGCGGGAAAATGTACGTG
The DNA here is from genome assembly GCA_049697155.1 of Anaerolineales bacterium. Lineage (GTDB taxonomy): Bacteria > Chloroflexota > Anaerolineae > Anaerolineales > Villigracilaceae > Defluviilinea. The sequence goes on along the minus strand of JBAVVF010000024.1, from coordinate 2,519 downwards.
CCGCGCGCTACGTATTCCTTGAGGATGTCATTCTGGATCGTGCCGCGCAGCTTCTTCGTGTCCGCGCCCTGGCGCTTTGCCACGGCAATGTACATCGCCAGCAGGACGCCGGCCGGGGCGTTGATCGTCATCGACGTGGAGACCTGCTCGAGCGGGATCTGATCGAAGAGCTGCTGCATGTCGCGGATGGACGAGATCGAGACGCCCACCTTGCCCACCTCGCCCTGTGCGATCGGGTCGTCGGCGTCGTAACCGATCTGGGTCGGCAGGTCGAAGGCCACGCTCAGGCCGGTCTGTCCCTGCCCAAGCAGGTAGCGATAACGTTTGTTGGATTCCTCGGCGGTGGAGAAGCCCGCGTACTGGCGCATGGTCCAGAAGCGCGAGCGATACATGGTCGGCTGGACGCCGCGGGTGTAGGGATACTCACCCGGGAAGCCCAGTTTCTGTTCGTAGTCGGGATCGTCATCCTGCGGCAGCGGGACGCGCGGCACCTCGACACCTGAGGAGGTCTCGAAGCGCGGTTTGCGCTCCTTGAATTTATCCAGAGATTTCCTGAGGATGGTTTCTTGCCATTTTTGGAAGGAGTCTTTGAGGGTCATATGTTTTTTACCTGTGTTTCGTCACACCTGCACTTGCACGCAGGTGCAAGTGTTGCGAGCCCGAAGGGCGAAGCAATCTCACTTATCATATTTGGGATTGCTTCGTCGTGGCGCCTTCGGCGCTACTCCTCGCAATGACAGATTAGTGTGGATATAAATTTGAATGAAGCTACTCCAACAGCGCCGCCGGGATGAAGGAACTCGTCACCGGGACGGGCAATCCCTGCTCGCGCGCCAGGATGAGGAGCGCAGCGCCGGGGAAGCAAAGCATGCCGTCCGGCAGTTTGAGTCCGTCATGCGCGGCTTTCATTTTATGCTCTTCCAGCAGCGCTTCCAAAGCTGCCGTGAATCTCCCGGGCTTTCCATCCGCCAGGGCCGCACAGGCTTCCTGGAGTGTGCCGTAGCCGCCGCGCTTTTTCATGGTCGCACTGCTCGGCCAGGCAGCTTCCTGCGCGCAGAGCGCGGCTTCTGCGGGCTGATCCAGGATCGTGTACTTCAGGAACATGGCATAGGAATGTTCCAGCGGTTTGACCTGTTCCGGGCGTGGGGTAATTTTCCGGGCAACTTTGAGTCGGAACTCCCTGTCAGCACAAAACAGCGCACATTCCAGGGCCCGTTTTTCCGAAACGACGGTATCCGGCGGCTTGCTGGCTTCGAGGAAGAACTGCGCCGAGATGGCGAACCAGTCCCGCGAGCGCTGCACCTGCCCCAGCATCAGGTGCCCGACCGCGACAAACAATCCATCCAGGCCCTGACCAAAGCGCGCGACAGGCAGTCGCTCCACGGGAATTTCATGCCAGTGCTCGTCTGTGCTCTTCAGCATGGACTGGCCCAGGTCGATCAGGCGCTGATAATCGTCTGTGGTGGCAGTTTTCAATGGGATTCCTCAATGACCGGTCCTATAAGTATAAATCCAACCCAAAATAAGTCCTAGGACATGTGACATGCTGTATTCAAGAAAATCTTCCCTTCCTCAAATCCCACCAGATCAGTGCAGAATTCAAGACAAAAGTCATTTGTGCGAAAACAACGAAAATGCTAGACTTGTCGTATATAAAATAAACATTCGCCCTGAGTGCTTCGCAATCGAAGGGCAGGGTACGTGCGCTTCGATTGCGAAGCACTCAGCGCGAAACAAGGGAGTCCTTTTTATGGCAAATAAGACACTTCTCTACATCGGGGCGGGAATATTGTTTCTCGTGGGCATCTGTTTGCTGGGGTATGGCGTGATCAGTGTCATTTATGTTTCGGCCCCGGGCAGTACTCCCGGGTTGATGACATATGCATTAGGCTTCGTCTGTGTAGGGATCCTGTTCCTTGCAGGCGGCGCCGGCTTGATCTATGCCTCCATCCGCGGGACCAAGACTGAGGTTATCCAGCAGGTCACCATGCAGGTGGATATGCCCGGCGATACCAAAGTCGAGCCAATGACCTGCAAGAACTGCGGCGGCGCCCTCAAACCGGAAAATGTCAAAATGGTGATGGGCGCACCGATGGTCGAGTGCCCGTTCTGCGGCACCACCTACCAGTTGACCGAAGAACCGAAGTGGTAAGGCGATTTACGATTGACGATTTTTGATTGGGAGGGTCGTTATGACAAGAAGACTCTTGACGGCTGCACTGGTGATCATCCTGGCACTAACCATGACGACCAGCGCGCTCGCACAAAGTTATTCCTTCAGCCTCACAGATGAGGTGGTAAACGTCTATTGGAATGCAGACGGCACGCTGTCACTGGATTATCAATTCACGTTCGTCAACCAGCCTGGCGCACATGCCATTGATTTTGTCGATGTGGGTTTGCCAAACGACAACTACGTCTACAACACGATCACGGCCGACGTGGACGGGTCTCCGGTATCGATTTCCAGCGATTACCAGGGCTCAGGCTCGGGCGTGGCCGTCGACCTGGGTTCACGG